>DQYM01000197.1 GCA_011040545.1 Candidatus Bathyarchaeota archaeon
CTGCTTGAGGAACAGCCCTTCCTAGGCGGTAATGTAGCAAGGCTAAACGACCTGATGGTAACCTTTCAGGATGCAAGGGAGCTGCTCTCTAAGCTGCTAGATGAGCTTGATAACGCTATTAAGGCTGGTCGTGTGAAGCTAATTACAAATGCAAGGCTGCGCTCAGTTGAGGGCTACGTGGGCAACTTTGAGGTAAGGGTAGAGCGTGGGCCTAGGTACGTAGATCCAGGCAAGTGCACTACATGTGGTGCCTGCGCTGAGGCCTGCCCAGTTGAGGTGCCAGATGAATTCAACTTCGGCCTCAGCACCCGCAAGGCCATATACATGCCCTACCCAGGGGCCTACCCACGCTCCTACGCCATAGATGAGGCTGCCTGCGATAAGTGTGGCAAGTGCGTGGATGCCTGCCCAGAGGGGGCCATAGACCTAGGTGCTGAGCCAGAGGAGCATGAGTTTAAAGTTGGAGCCATAATAGTGGCCATTGGGGCTAAGCCCTATGAGCCAAGGGAAGGTGAGTACGGCTACAAGCTCTACCCAGGCGTGATAACAAGTGCCCAGCTTGAGAGGATCCTATGCCGAGATGGCCCGACCTCTGGAGCCCTGGTGAGGCCATCAGATGGCCGTGAGGTCAGGAGGGTGGCCTTCATATTCTGCGTTGGCGTTAGGAATGAGGAGAGGCCCTATTGCTCTCGCATCTGCTGTGGCATAGCTATAAAGCAGGCCCTATTGATAAAGGAGCAATGGCCAGATGTAGAGGTCAGCTTATTCTACCGTGATATAAGGACCTTCGGCAGGGGCTACGAGGAAATGTACAGTGCTCTAAGGGAGAAAGGTATAAACCTGTTCTGGTTCCCACCAGAGGAGCCACCTAAGGTTTCTGCTGAGGGAGAGGAGCTCGTTGTAGAAGTTAAGGATCGTGTCCTAGGCTTGATAAAAGTGCCAGCTGACCTAGTAATCCTGTCGGTTGGCCTAGTGCCAAGGGAGGGGGCCAGGGATGTCGCTAGCATTCTAAGGCTAACGCTTGGCCCAGATGGCTTCTTCAAGGAGGCGCACCCAAAGCTGAGGCCACTTGATGCACTTGTTGATGGCATATTCCTAGCTGGCTGCTGCCAGGGGCCAAAGGACATACCAGATAGCATCTCACAGGCCCTTGGGGCAGCAGCCCGTGCTTGCTCCCTGCTAGTGAAGGGAGAGGTTGAGGTAGAGCCAATAACAGCTGAGGTTGATCCAGAGAAGTGCAGTGGGTGTGGGACGTGCATATTGATATGCCCATTTGGTGCTATATCTAAGGATGAGAGGGGGATAGCGGTTGTAAATGAAGTTCTATGCAAGGGCTGTGGCTCCTGTGCTGCCTCATGCCCAGAGAGGGCAATAAAGATGAAGCACTTTACAGATGAACAGATTAGGGCTCAAGCTCTAGCAGCTATAAGGCCATACCATGGAGGTGGTAGCAGTGGCTGAGGGCCAGTTTGAGCCCCTAATAGTGGCCTTCTGCTGTAACTGGTGTGCCTACGCTGGTGCCGACCTAGCAGGCACAAGCCGAATCCAGTATCCGACCAACATCCGCATCGTGCGTGTCATGTGCTCTGGTCGTGTGGAGCCAGCCATAGTGCTTGAGGCCCTTGAGGGCGGTGTAGATGGCGTGCTGATAGCTGGCTGCCACCCTGGGGATTGCCACTACCTAGAGGGCAACTACTACGCTGAGCTCCGCTTCAAGGCCCTAAGGGAGCTCCTAAGGCTATCTGGCCTTGAGCCAGGGAGGCTTAGGCTGGAGTGGATTTCTGCCTCGGAGGGCAAGAAGTTCGCCCAGGTCGTAAGCGAGTTCGTAGAGCAGCTAAGGGCACTAGGCCCAAGCCCACTTAAGCCACCTAGGCCAGATGAGAACTTGCTCCTGCGTGTTAGAGCTGCTAAGCTGGCCATTTCTAGCTTCAGGCTTAGGGTCCTAGTTGGCCGTGAGAGGCACCTAGCTGAGGTCGGGAACGTGTATGGTGAGAAGATCCCATATGAGGAGCTTGAGGAGCGTGTCTTAAGGGATGCCCTAAGGGCCGAGTACGAGCGCTCCCTCATCCTCCTGAAGCTATCTGAGAAGCCCATGTCCGTTAAGGCCCTAGCTGAGGAGCTAGGCATGGATGCATCAAGGGTGCTAAGGCACGTGGTCGTGCTGAGGGCTAGGAGGCAGGTAGAGCTACATGGCGTAGAGGGCACATCACCAATTTACAGGGCCTCCCTGGAGGTGTAGACCATGCCGAGCGAGAAAATTGGGGCC
>DQYM01000241.1 GCA_011040545.1 Candidatus Bathyarchaeota archaeon
AAGCCAAGGTTAGCTAGATCTAGGGCTGCGTTTATGCCAGCTATGCCACCACCAATAACGAGCGCCCTCTTCGTAACTGGCACCTTGATGGTCTTGAGGGGCTCTAATAGGGCTGCTTTTGCTACTGCCATGCGGACTAGGTCCTTGGCCTTTTCAGTAGCCTTCTCTGGCTCATGTGGGTGGCACCAGGAACACTGCTCACGAATGTTGGCCATCTCAAATAAGTAAGGATTTAGGCCTGCCTCAGCTACGCAACGCCTGAATGTTGGCTCGTGGAGCCTTGGAGAGCAAGCAGCTACTATAACCCTATTCAGCTTGTACTTCTTTATGGCCTCCTTTATTAGCTTCTGGCCAGGATCAGCACACATGTAGCGGTAGTGCTCTGCATAGACGACGCCTGGCAGCGTTCTTGCGTATTCTGTTACGGCTTCAACATCTACTACGCCAGCTATGTTTAAGCCACAGTGGCATACGAACACGCCGATGCGGGGCTCTTCCCCACGGCCATGCTCAGCCATTTTTAGCTACCCCCTGCAGCTGCTAGGGCTTGAGCCCTAATCTGCTCTGGCCTAAAGTGCTTTACCCTTACTGCACCAGTTGGGCACCTAACTGAGCAAGCACCACAGCCCTTGCAGATGGCCTCGTTAACCTGGGCCACCAGGCGACCTGCCTTCTCAACCACGCTTATAGCACCGAACTCGCAGACCTCCTCACAGCGACCACACCCCCTACAACGCTCCTCATCAACGCTTGCTACAAGGGGCTCAATCTCAAGCTCCTTCTGCATGAGGACGCTTGCTGCCTTAGCTGCTGCAGCAGCCCCCTGGGCCACCGAGAACTGTATGTCCTTTGGCCCCTGGCAGCACCCAGCAACGAATATGCCATCAACGAGCGTTTCAACTGGCCTTAGCTTTGGATGCGCCTCCATGAAGAAGCCATCTGGGCCAACTGAGAGGCCGAGGACACGAGCTAGATCCTTAGCGCCCTCCCTAGCTACCATAGCACTTGCTAGCACCACCATCTCAACCTCAAGCTCAATATGCTCGCCCTCTTCCGTCTTAGCCCTTATTATGAGGTTCTTGGTCTTCGGGTCCTCAATTACCTCACGCTCCTCTAAATCAATCCTTATGAACTTTATACCAAGCTCCTTGGCCCTATTGTAGAACTCCTCGTAGCCCTTGTAGTTGGTCCTCATGTCCGTGTATAGTATGTAGACCTCGGTTTCAGGATGCTTCTCCTTAAGCAGGATGGCGTTCTTGATGGAATACATGCAACATATGCCAGAGCAGTACGGGTAGCGTGTTACGTCCCTTGAGCCCACGCACTGTATGAAGGCAACTGAGCGTGGTATACGGCCATCAGAGGCCCTCCTTATCACGCCCTTAGTTGGGCCAGCTGCTATGTGGAGCCTCTCCATCTCAAGGGCAGTTATGACGTTATCATATCGGCCATAACCATACCTTGGGTCATCGTAGGGTAAGTAAATATCGTACCCTATGGCAACTATTATGGCCCCTACTTCTAGCTCTATTTCCTCTGGCTCCTGGCTAAAGTCTATGGCTTCCCTTGGCCCGCAAGCCTCAACGCACTTATAGCATTCTATGCAGTGGTCCCTGTCAATACGGTAAACCAAGGGGACAGCTTGGTCAAAGGGCACATCTATGGCCTTTCGGACGCCAAGGAATAGATCCCAATCGTTCGGCACCTCAATTGGGCATACATCCCTACACTCACCACAGCCCGTACATCGCTCCTCAATTACGTATCGTGGCTTCTTCTCAATCTTAACCTTGAAGTTGCCTATGTAACCTTCAACTTCCTTTACCTCTGCATACGTTATCAGCTCTATGTTCGGGTGCCTATATACATCAACCATCAGTGGCCCCTCAATACAAATAGAGCAATCTAACGTCGGGAAGGTCTTGTCAAGCTGAGCCATGTGGCCACCTATGCTATCATATCTATCCACTAGGTAGACCTTGAAGCCCATCTCAGCTAGGTTGAGAGCAGCTGATATGCCAGCTATTCCACCGCCAATCACGAGCGCCCTCTTCGTAACTGGCACCTTTATTGGCTCAAGTGGCCTAAGCAGCCTTGCCTTGGCTACTGCCATGCGGACTAGGTCCTTGGCCTTCTCAGTTGCCTTCTCTGGCTCGTGCGAGTGGCACCATGAGCAGTGCTCTCGGATGTTAGCCATCTCAAATAGATACGGGTTCAGGCCTGCCTCAGCCACCACCTGCCTGAATGTTGGCTCGTGC
>DQYM01000227.1 GCA_011040545.1 Candidatus Bathyarchaeota archaeon
CTGGGCAGTTGCTATAAGTGCCCCATGGCTTAGCTTATCCCCAACTGGCATGGGGTTTAATGAGTCCCAGAGTATGTTCACGGCTACTCCAGCAAGTATGAATAGGCTTATACCACTGCCGAGTCCCCAGCCCTTCTGTATCATCTCATCCAGCAGTATAAGCACTATTCCAGCTGCTACTAGCTGGGCGAATATGAGTGCTGCCTCCTTGAAGCCTAGGCCACCGTAAACGCCACCTAGTATGTAGGCAAGGGCATTTACAGCCGTTAGAAGTATGGAGAAGAACTTGTTAGCAGCCGTGAAGAGTGCCCTATCCTCTGGGTTGGTGAAATCGCACTCTATCATCCTTGAGGCTGCTAGGAGCTGGAGGACTATGCCAGCTGTTACTATGGGCCCTATGCCTAGCTCCATGAGCGTCCCACGCCTTGAGGCGAATATTATGCGCATGTAGTAGAATGGATCTGCCCCACCGCTGGGCGCACCGTAGAGGGGCGTGTTGCACATGATTAGGTATACAACGAGTGCTACTGCCGTCCAAGCTAGCCTGGCCTTGAAGCTTGGCCTCTTCTCAGGTGGGGCTACCTCGGGTAGGAAGCGTGAAATAGGCCTAAAGAGGCTGAGGAACCGACCTGGCACTCATGCCCCCTCCGCCAGTAAGGTCGCCTACACCACGTATAAGAGCCTTGACAGGTCCTTAGGTGGCTTGAGCCTTGGGAGGTTAGGTGCTATCTCCTTGGCGAAGTAATCTACCCCGAAGACCACGGAAGCAAATTCTATTCGGAAATTCTCTAAGCTTAGGGCTTTGACATGGCTTTCTGCATGTACTACTACATCGCCCTTATCGGTTAGGCCAAAGGTTACCTCATTCATCTCAAAGGATAGCCTTAACAGCAGCTCGTAGAGCTTCCGCTCATCTAGGTTAGGAGGGAGCTCATCCTTCTTAGCAGCTAGAGCAGCCGTCGTTACCCAATCGCCCCTCACGGCCACGATGACGTTGAACCGCCTCCCATCCTCGGATTGGAAGGGGACCACGAATACCTTGTCCTCCTCTACGTACTTGAACCTAAGGCCCATCTTCTCTAAGAACTCCCTGACCTTAGCTACTGCCTCCTCGCTCAAGCTCCCACCTGCCCGCCCCACTTAGCCATCAGCTATTTATAAGCCTGCTTAAGGCTAATATCTAGCCAGCCCCTACCTAAGTGGAGATGCCAACCAGGGAGGCCAGATTCTATGAGAAGCTGAAGGGCGACTTGGTCAGATGTACTATCTGCCCCCGTAGGTGCGTGATAAAGCCAGGCGAGAGGGGCTTCTGTGGCACAAGGGAGAACAGGGATGGTCGCCTCTACACGCTCATATATGGTGAAGTATCTGCTAGTGCTGTAGATCCCATTGAGAAGAAACCCCTCTTCCACTTTGAGCCAGGGAGCTTTACCTTCTCCATAAGCACAGTTGGCTGTAGCTTCAAGTGCCCTTGGTGCCAGAACTACCACATCTCCCAGGCCCTGCCAGAGGAGTACAGGACCGTGAAGATGGAGCCTGAGGAAGTAGTAAGCCTTGCTAAGCGCTACAACTGCCCCTCTATATCAATAACGTACAATGAGCCCATAATATGGCTTGAGTTCGTGGAGGACGTAGGCAAGGTAGCTAAGCGTGAGGGGCTTGAGGTCGTTTTGGTTACAAATGGCTACATAACGCTTGAGGCCCTAGATGCTGTAGCTAGCCTAATAGATGCTGTTAACGTAGATGTTAAGTCCTTCTCCGATGCCTTCTACAGGCGCTACTGCAAGGGGGATCTTGAGAGCGTCTTACAGGCCGTAGTAGCCATGAAGGAGAAGGGCATACACGTTGAAACGACCACGCTGCTCATACCTGGCCTAAACGATAGCGATGAGGAGCTAAGGGCACTATGTAAGTGGCACTACGAGAACCTCGGCCCAGATACGCCCATACACTTCAGCCGATTTTACCCATGCTATAAGATGCTATATAAGGAGCCAACGCCAGTTAGCACCCTCCAGAAGGCACATGACATAGCTGCTGAGGAAGGCCTCAAGTACATCTATGTGGGCAACCTCCCTGGCAACCCAGGTGAGCATACGTACTGCCCAGGCTGTGGTGAGGTAGTGATAAAGCGATTTGGCTTTGAGATAGTTGATTGGCGCTTAGATGAGCAGATGAGGTGCCCTAGCTGTGGGACCAAGATACCCATAAGGGGGAGCTACCACAGGAGAGGGGGCTGGCA
>DQYM01000148.1 GCA_011040545.1 Candidatus Bathyarchaeota archaeon
CTCAAGCACGAATACCTCATGCTCCCAGGGGTGCTTATGGAGCGGTGTGTAGCCATTTGGCTCAACTTCAAAGACACGCATCCAGAACTTCTCAGCACCATGCTCAGTACGTAGCAACCAGCGAACCTTAACGCCCTTGCAACCCTCCATATCAACGGGCTCAAGCGGTACGTCTCGGTAATCAAAGACCCTCACTGCCGACACCAGCCCCCAGGGGCTAGGGCCTGAATAAGCGTTTTGGAGGGGTGCCAATGGGTTAGCCTCTAAGAGGCCATTTCAGCACCATCCTCTTAGGCCCTAGCTTAGGACTTCTTCCATGATCCTCTCCGCAAAGGTGATATCATTAACTACATGCTCTATTGCTCTCTTAGCGAATAGTGAGTCTGCCAAAAATTAAGGTGGGGACCTAAGGACTATCTTCCCCTTAAGCCTCAAGAAGGCAGTGCCCACATCAAGCTCAAGGCCTACGCCACGCTTGAGCAGTTCCCTCAATAGATCTGCTACTACGCTTGGAGGCGTTTTCTCAGCTAGCCTCTCTGCATACCTTAGGAAGGCCTCAGGAGGTAAGGCACGTAGCGCCCTCTCGGCCACGGGATAGTGCCCCCTGCTCACTCAGCAGGCTTAACGGATGTCGTGCCACGAAGGTGGAGGGTGCCAATGGGCCTCTCTCCTGAGCGTAGGTCTATGGTGATGTCAAACTCAAGGACGTGCTTGAAGAGCCTATCCACGATAGTCTCTATGAGGTCCGTGATGGCCCTAGTGCCTTCCTCAGCCATGCCCACCACCGCCCATGCCTTGTCTCACTAGGTTATAAGGTTTGCCTAGTAATACCAGTAAGACCTATAAGCCCCCTTGGGGCATCCCATGCGGTGGCAATAATGAGCGAGGCCAAGGGGAAGGGGCAGAAGGGGACCATAACGATAAAGGGCGTAGATAAAGAGGTCTACAGGGCCTTCGTTAGCTTCGCCAAGCTAATGGGCAAGACGGCTGGTGAGCTAGCAACAGAGGCCTTCAAGCTCTACCTATCCGTTATGGGCCTCTTTGGAGGGGCCTTCGCCACAGCTGCTAGGGCGATAAAGGGCCTTGGGGACATGGTAGAGCGCATGGCCTTCCAAACCATAGGTGGCTTTGAGGTCCTTGAGGTTGATAGATCCATGCTTGAGGTTGCCAATAGGCCCTTGCTGTTCATGGATATTGGGCGCTTAGTGATAAAGCCAGATGTAGATGAAGGGCTAATTGAGGAGAAGGTCTTTGGCATAATTGATTGCGATGTAGTTGAGCTCCCTCCTGGCCTCCCAAGGGCGAGCGTGCTGAGGAAGTGTAGGTTCGTGAGGAAGGTGGTCGTGAGCGGTGGGGAGGGAGGCCCATCTTGAGGCCCTCTTGGCCTGCCCTCATTAGGCTAGCTGCCCTCTCGGCCACGGTAGCTATCCCCACTATATCGCAGGCCCTGCTTAAGCTGGAGCTTGGGTTCCCACTCCACGCCCTGATTGCCGTTTGCTTTGGGGCAGTAATAGGCTATTGTGCTAATAGATTGGCTATATGGATGTTGTTCAATCCCCCTGAGCCCATCAGGTTCCTTGGCCTTGAGTTCCAGGGCCTAATACCGAAGAAGAGGGCCGTACTAGCTGAGAGGGTAGCGGAGATCATAGCTGCTGATATACTAAGCGAGGAGGAGATTGAGGAACTCCTGAAGGGAGCGGGGGAGGCCGTGGTAAGGGAGGCCATCTACGAGCGACTATCACAGGTGCCCCTACCGCCTGGCCTCTTGGATGAACTCGTAGATCTAGCGGCCTCAGCAGCCACCAGGGCCTCAAGGGACATCGCCGTGAAGATGGCTAGGGCCATAGACGTAAGGGCCTTCGTGATTGAGAAGGCCAATTCCCTTGACCCAAGGGGCTTTAGCTCCATGTTCCATAGGGCAGTAGGGAAGGAGCTCCGATGGATATCGCTTTGGGACTCCATGCTTGGAGCTACCATGGGGCTGGTTGAGGCCCTGCTCTTCTCCTTCCTCAGCCCCTAGAGGCCCCTAGTAAATCGGCAGGGGCATGCGCCTAACGTGCTTGCCCACAATTGGTATCTCACGGCCACACCTAGGGCACTTGCCATCTGGTGTTATCTTGTAGCGTAGTATGGAGAAGCCATACCGCTCTATTAGCAGCTCGCCACACTCTGGGCAGTACGTGTTCTCAAGCGGGTGGCCTGGGACATTGCCTATGTAGACGAAGTTAAGGCCCTCTGAC
>DQYM01000228.1 GCA_011040545.1 Candidatus Bathyarchaeota archaeon
ACTGCATAGAGTGCTATAAGTGCGTAGATGCCTGTGGGCCAAGGGAGGCCATAGATTTTAGCCAGGAGCCAGAGGAGATAGAATTAGAAGTAGGGGCCATAATAGTTGCCATAGGATTTGACATCTACCTGCCCTACGATGACCCAAGGTATGGTTATGGCCGATATGATAACGTCATAACTGCCCTTGAGATTGAGCGCCTCCACGTAGCAGCTGGCCCGACCAAGGGCCAGGTCGTAAGGGCCTCAGATGGCCGTGTGCCAAAGAGCATAGCCTTCATAACGTGCGTTGGCTCAAGGGATGTGAACAAGTACCCATACTGCTCTGGCATATGCTGTATGTACACGCTTAAGAACGCCATACTGTTCAAGGAGAAGTACCACGATAGCGAGGTCTACATAATCTACATGGACATGCGTACGCCATTCAAGGGCTTTGAGGAGTTCTACCAGAGGGCAAGGGAGCTGGGCATTAGCTTCATACGTGGCAAGCCATCTAGGATAATTGAGGACCCGAAGACCAAGAACCTCATAATCCGTGTGGAGGACACGCTCCTTGGCCGTGTGCTTGAGCTTGAAGTTGAGATGGTGGTCCTCTCAACAGCAGCCATCCCAGCTAAGGGGGCCGAGGAGCTCGCTAGGATACTCAATATATCCATGGGTCCTAATGGCTTCTTCATGGAGAGCCATCCAAAGCTAAAGCCAGTTGATTCACCAACAGATGGCATATTTCTAGCTGGCTGCTGCCAGGGGCCAAAGGACATACCTTATAGCGTTAGCCAAGGGGCTGCTGCAGCAGCTAGGGCAGCCACCATCCTATCCAAGGATGAGTGGACCATAGAGCCCATAATCGCAGTTGTAGACCCAGATAAGTGCCGAAATACAAAGGTCAAGTGTGGCATCTGCGCCACCAAGTGCCCCTACGGTGCCATAGAGGTTGAGGAAGGGAAGCCAGCCTACGTTGTGCCAGCTAAGTGCCATGGATGTGGGACATGCGTAGCTGAGTGCCCAGCTGATGCCATAACCCAGATGCACTTCACGGATGCCCAGATATTCGCACAGATAAGGGCTGCCCTTGAGAGGGATCCAGAGGATAAGATACTTGCCTTCTGCTGCAACTGGTGCTCCTACGCTGGTGCCGACCTAGCAGGTACAAGCCGATTTGAGTACCCAACTAACGTCCGAATAATACGTGTAATGTGCTCTGGTAGGGTTGACCGTGATTTCGTGCTTGAGGCCTTCAGGCGTGGTGCTGGCATGGTGCTCGTGGCTGCCTGCCACCTACCCTACGATTGCCACTACATATCTGGCAACTGGCACATGACGGAGCGCATGAAGGTCCTGAAGAAGATGCTGCCTAAAATAGGCATAAGCCCAGAGCGCTTTAGGGTAGAATACATATCTGCTGCAGAGGGGGCTAAGTTCGCCCAGGTCATAAGGGAGATGGCTGAGGTCCTTGAGCGACTTGGCCGTGAGCGTATTCTGGCTGAGAATGAGAAGGCGAGGCCATACCTAGAACGCATGGTAGGGAGGAAGGTAAAGGCCCTAGGTGTTACATGAGTTTTTGCTCCTTCTCCAGGGAGGCAGGGGCTCCAGAGACACCTATCCAGCCAGCATACACGTGGGCTTACCTAGGATCTAGCTCCTTAGGCCCCCACCATGATGCCGTGAGGCAAGCCCTAAATATACACCCATTACTGGCCCCCTGGGTGCCTGCCTTGGGCGAGGAGGAAAGGCTGAGAAAGCGCCTTCAGGCTGCTATAGATGCCTTTAAGGATGAGAGGATAAGGTGGTTCATAGGTAGGAGCAGGGCGCTCGTTGACTCTGGCCTCATAGGGCTTGATAAGATGGACCAGCTGGTTCGCTACCTAATGAGGGATGAAATTGAGAGGCACTTGATACTACGTGAGCTTGAGGAGAATGGCCCTCTAACTGCCCCTGAGCTCTCAGAGAGGACGGGTGTTGAGCTAGATAGGGTAAGAGAGCACTTAAACGTCATGTGCGTTGTCGGTGAGGTCCTTAGGCAGGGCAGTGAGGGCGAGCCCTCCTTCTCACTCGCAGCCCCGCTCCGTGAGATAATGGAGGAGCGACGTATATGCCCATGTGAAACCGTAGTGGCCCTCCTGCACAGGCTACTGGGCCTCTGGGGAGGGGGCAGCAGTGGCCAAGAAGGATAAGTTTGAGCCCCTAATAGTGGCCTTCTGCTGCAACTGGTGCTCCTACGCTGGTGCCGACCTAGC
>DQYM01000129.1 GCA_011040545.1 Candidatus Bathyarchaeota archaeon
AGTTCTCCATCCAGGATGGCATGGGGCCAGGTGGCATAACCGTCCTCGCTGTTGAGGCCTCTGACCAGAAGGTAGCCTACGTATTCTTTGATGGCAACAACATGATGGCTGGCCTTAGGGAGCTCCTCCTCTCAGAGCTAAGGGAGATCGGCTTCCAGGATGGCGAGGTCATGACCACTGATACGCACGTGGTAAGCGCCCAGGTGCTCTCGGAGAGGGGCTACCACCCAATTGGCGAGGTCATGGATTGGGCCATCCTGGCTGACTACGTGAGGGGGGCTGCCCTAAGTGCCCTCAAGGCCATGAGGCCAGCTGCCGTACGGTGGGTAAGCACGAAGGCTAGGGGCCTAAAGGTATTTGGTGCTAAGCAGCTTGATAAGCTATGCGATATACCCCTGGAGCTCATGAGGGGGGCTAAGAAGTACGCCTTCCTGACCCTGGCCCCAGCCTACGTGCTGCTGGTGCTCCTAGCCCTCCTCTAGCTAGGCTGTATATCGCTAGTGTAAGGTTTTAATACTTCAAGAATTCTTTCCAGCCTGAGGTAATAGGCTTGGAAGGGAAGGAGATAAGGGCCATAGAGGAGGCCTACCTAGCTGAGAAGGATTGGGAGATCCACGAGAATGCCAATACCCTAATCTCGTATAGCGATTTCCTTGGCTTCCTCATGGCTAAGACCCTTAAGTCCCCTTCTGTGCTTGCGGAGTACCTACCTCCTGAAGCCGTTAAGCTGCACTTCGCTAGGGACATACATATCCACAAGCTCCCCCACTCCCTCTGGGTCCCCTACTGCGTTGGCTGGTCCTACTCAAAGCTCCTAAAGCTTGGCCTCATAACGCCTGGCATAGTATCTAAGCCAGCTAAGCACCTAAGCACAGCTATATCGCATGTAGTTAACTTCTTCCACCTCACGGCCCAGGAGTGGTCGGGAGCCCAGGCCATATCGGCCATAGATCTATACGCAGGTCCCTTCGTAGAGCACGATGGGCTAAGCTACACAGCCGTCAAGCAGGAGGTCCAGAAGCTCTTCTTTGAGCTCAACTACCCCACTAGGCTTGGCTACCAATCTGCATTTACAAATGCAACTATAATGCTTGAGGCCGATCCAGATCTACTGGCCAGCGAGGCCATAGTAGGTGGCCGTGAGGTCGGCCAACTTGGCGATTACCTAGATGGCGCCATCATGGTGGCCAAGGCGTTCTTTGACCTAAGCATTGAGGGGGATGGGAAGGGGCAGCCATTCACGTTCCCCATAACCACCCTCATGGTCTCGCCCCGCTTTGATTGGTCGGGCCGTAGGTGGGGCGACCTAACCGACCTGATATTTGAGGCCCTAGCTAGGCGTGGATCTGCTTACCTCCTCAATGGCTACAGCACGGATGTAGGTAGCCTCTACGCCATGTGCTGCAGACTCACAATTGATTTCGCTAAGGTAGCTGCACATGAAGCTGAGAAGGAGGCCAAGGAGGCTGCTGAGGAGTTCAGGGAGGCCCTAGCTAGGGGGAGGAGCGCAAGGGGCATTTGGGCCATGCCAGATGCCACTGGCAGCATAGGTGTTGTAACCATAAACCTACCTAGGCTAGCCATCCTCAGCAAGGGCGAGATGGACCGCTTTGAGGAGCTCCTGATGGAGCGCCTCCACGTAGCCCGTGAGGTCCTAAGGGCCTGGAGGTCCCGCTATGAGCGCACCCTTGAGCTAGGCCTAATGCCCATGACCCGTATCTACCTAGGCCACCTAGCTGGCCACTTCAGCACCCTCGGCCTAGTTGGGCTACCAGAGATGGCTGCGAACCTCATGCGGGACCCAAGGCTATGGGTTGATTGTGATAGGAAGGCCATAGAGGAGGCCATAGGGATTGAGAAGCACGTTGTTAGCTTCGTGCGCAAGGTAGCTGAGGAGTTTGAGGCCGAGGATGATTGCCTCTACAATGTTGAGGAGGTGCCTGCGGAGAGCACAGCCTACCGATTTGCGCTAAGCGACCTAGGGCGCTTCAAGGATGAGGTATCACGTGGCGAGGCCTTCATGCCCATGGAGGATGGCACGCCCTACTACTCAAATAGCATAGTGCCCTACTACGCCCAGGTCCCATTAGCAGATAGGGTACGCTGGGAGGCCGAAGTACAGCCTGAGTTCACGGGTGGCGTGATGATGCACATATTCCTAGATGAGAGCCCTGACCCAGGGGCACTTAAGAACCTAGTTAGGCGTATAGCAGAGCA
>DQYM01000184.1 GCA_011040545.1 Candidatus Bathyarchaeota archaeon
AAGGTAGAAGGCGGTAAGGTCCTAACGGAGCGAACAGTCTATGCAGGTAGGGCTATAGCAAGGCAGGAGATAACAAGCCTGCCCTGCGTCCTAGCTATCGTGCCAAGGGCCTTTGAGGCCCCTGAGGAGCCAAGGAGGGAAGCCCCTAGCATTAGGGAAGTGGCCATGAGCCCACCAGAGCCAGGGATTGAGGTCGTTTCAGTAAGGGAGAAGGAGGTAGCTGGCGTTAGGCTGGAGGAAGCAGAGGTCATAGTAGCAGGTGGCAGGGGGGTTGAGAAGCGTGAGGACTTTGACATGCTTAGGGAGCTAGCTGAGCTCCTAGGTGGCGCCGTAGGCTGCTCAAGGCCTATAGCAGAGGATAGGGGCTGGTTCCCAGAGTGGATTGGCCTATCTGGCAAGAAGGTAAAGCCAAAGCTCTACATAGCCGTTGGCATATCTGGTGCCATACAGCACGTAGCTGGCATGAGGGACTCCAGGGTGGTCGTGGCCATAAACAAGGATGAGGAAGCACCCATATTCTCCGTGGCCGATTATTACATCGTTGGCGACCTCTACGAGATAGTTCCAGCCTTGATAAAGGCCCTGAGGGCTAGGAAGGGAGCTTAAGCAGCGCCCCTGGTTGCCCTAAGGTTTTTCTCAAGTTCCTTTACTATCGGCCTGAGGCGCTCTACCTCCTCTGATCTAACAGCCTTCCCCTTTATCTTTAGGAGGGGTGCCCTTCATCGGAGGGTGAGGTGCTCAAGGACCGATGGAGGGCCTTGTGGTCCTTAAGCTCGGTGGCTCGGTCATAACGGTCAAGGAGGAGCCCCTTAGGCCAGATGGAGCTGCTATAAGGCGATTAGCACGTGAGATAGCTAGCTCTGGCATTAGGGAGCTCGTGGTGGTCCACGGTGGCGGTAGCTTTGGCCACCCACTGGCCGAGCGTTACGCCATCCACGAGGGCTTCAGGGAGCCCAACCAGCTTAGAGGGCTTGCTGAAACCCACCTCGCCATGGAGGAGCTAAACAAGCTGGTCGTTAGGGCCCTGCTGGCAGAGGGGCTACCTGCTGTCCCCCTCCCACCCTTCTCGTGCTTCATAACCAAGAGGGGGACCATAAGCAGGGCCTTTCTGGCCCCGCTGAAGGCCATACTGGCCCTCAAGGGCATCCCCGTCCTCTACGGTGATGTCGTTATGGATGAGGAGCTTGGATTCACCATCCTATCTGGGGACCACATAGTGGCCTACTTGGCCCTTGCCCTAGGGGCCTCTAGGGTCGTGCTGGCACTTGACGTAGATGGCGTGTTCAATAGGGATCCAAGGAGGTACCCAGATGCCATGCTCATAGAGGCCCTGAGGCCTGAGGACATCTCAGCCGTGGAGGCTGGTGGGGCCTTGGCCATAGATGTTACTGGCGGTATGGCTAGGAAGCTACAGGAGATGGCTAGGGTAGCCCTAGCTGGCGTGCCAGTGTTCTTCACGAGCGGTAGGAGGCCAGGGAACTTGCTTAAGGCCCTAAGGGGAGAAAAAGTAAGGGGGACCTTGCTCAAGGCAGGCCAGCGGGCCTAGCCATGCTACTGGTCGGGTAGCTCGCCTATCAGGCCCATGAGCCTTATGTACAGCGTGAGCCATATGCGGCCCTTCTCGGTAGTCCTGAACAGCACTATGGAGCGAACTTCAGCCTTCTCCACAAGGCCCTTGGCTATGAGGAAGTCCAAGTACTTGCCTAAGACACGGAAGTTAAGGTTGGTCCTGTAGACCAGCCTGGTCTTAGTGGACCAATCTAGGGCCTCACGTAGGATGCAGGCAATCACATCTAGCCTGCCCCTGCGCCTCCACGGCTTGTGCTCAACCTGTGCTAGCACCACGCTCCCACCGAAGGGGGTGTGCATTAGTTCCTTATAAATGTTTCTGCACTATGTTAGCACAGTTAGAGCACAAGTGGGCATGGGGCAGATAAGGCTTATAGGTGGCATTTGTGGCCCCTAGGCGGGAAAGGAAATGGCTACCCAAATGGAAATGGCTAGAAGGGGGCAAGCAACAGAGGAAATGGAGGCTGTCGCTAAGCTAGAGGGGGTCCCGCTTCATATCCTGATGAGGCGTGTTGCCTCTGGCCGTGTAGTAATAACTAGGAACGTGCGTAGGGAGCACGTTAGGCCAACTGGCATAGGCGAGGGGCTGAGGGTCAAGGTAAATGCTAACGTAGGCACATCGCCTGACCTATGCGACCCAGACCTT
>DQYM01000098.1 GCA_011040545.1 Candidatus Bathyarchaeota archaeon
CCTCGCCTCGCCCGCTTAGAATACTATGAGCTCCTTCCACTCACCGTAGACTTCCCTTAGGACACCGCATATCTCACCAAGCGTTGCGTAGGCCTTAACGGCCTCTAGCACGTATGGAAAGACGTTCTCGCCCTTCTCAGCAGCCCTCCTAAGGGCATCTAGGCGCTCCTCAACCTTAGCCTGGTTCCTCTCTGCCTTCACACGCCTTAGTCGCTCAAGCTGGCGCTCCTCGTACTCCTTAGCCCTCTTAACGACCCAGGCAGGGTCAATCGGCACCCAATCCTCCTCGGGCGGGACCTCATAGCAGTTCACGCCTACAATCGGTATCTCACCAGTATCCACGCCCCTCTGGTAGCGGTAGGCAGCACTAGCCACCTCACGCTGTGGGTATCCCTTCTCTATGGCCCTCACCATACCACCCATGCTATCTATGCGGTCTATGTAGCGCCAGGCACGCTCCTCAACCTCATCCGTTAGCCACTCAACGAAGTAAGAGCCACCTAGCGGGTCTACTACATCTGCTACCCCGCTCTCGTAGGCTATTATCTGCTGCGTCCGCAGGGCTACTCGGACGGCCTCCTCAGTGGGCAGGCAGAGGGTCTCATCAAATGAGTTCGTGTGGATTGATTGAGCACCGCCTAGGACGGCTGCTAGGCACTGGATGGTTACACGGATGACATTATTTACTGGCTGCTGGGCCGTGAGAGTAGCACCAGATGTCTGGACGTGCATGCGCATCCACATGGATCTAGGCTTCTTAGCACCGAACCTCTCCTTCATTATCCTTGCCCACATGCGCCTTGCTGCCCTAAACTTAGCGACCTCCTCAAAGAAGTTGTTGTGGGCTGCGAAGAAGAAGGACAGCCGTGGGGCAAAGTCATCTACGTTCATCCCACGCTCTAGGCACTTCTCAACATAGGCTATGCCATCTGCAAGGGTGAAGGCTAGCTCCTGAACGGCTGTTGAGCCTGCCTCTCGGATGTGGTAGCCACTTATGCTAATTGGGTTCCACCTAGGCATGTGCTTAGCACAGTACTCAATCACATCTACCACGAGCTTAACGGATGGCTCAGGTGGCCATATTATGAGCTTCTGGCCTATGAACTCCTTTAGCATGTCGTTCTGGACCGTGCCACCTAAGCACTCTTGGGGAACACCTTGCTTCTCAGCAGTAGCAATGTACATTGATAGTATTGGTATGGTAGGGCCATTTATGGTCATGGATGTAGTTACCTTATCCATGGGTATGCCATCAAAAAGTATCTCAAAGTCCTTAAGCGTATCTATGGCTACACCGCAGACGCCAACTTCACCACGTGCCAGTGGGTGGTCGCTATCGTATCCCATAATAGTTGGGTAATCAAAGGCTATGCTAAGGCCTGTTTCCCCTTCCTTTATGAGGTACTTGAAGCGCTTGTTCGTGTCCTCAGCCGTCCCATAGCCTGAGAACTGCCTCATGGTCCAGATGCGAGCCCTATACATGGTAGCGTGAATGCCCCTTGTAAATGGGTACTCACCTGGGAAGCCTAGGTCCTGCATGTAATCCTTACCAGCGATGTCAAGTGGTGTGTATAGGCGCTTTATCGTTATCCCAGACGTAGTTACAAATTCCTTCTTACGCTCAGGGAGCCTTGAAAGCCACTTCGGCACTGTTTCCCTCTCCCAGCGCTCAAGCTCCCTTTCAAGCTGGCTTAGGAACCTCTCATCAAACATGCGTGCCACGCCGTCCACCCCGCTTGTGCTAATGGGGAAGCAGGGCCGATAAAAGGTTAGCCTGATGAGGCACGAAGTGCTAGCCCCATTGAGCCCAAAGGGGCGTGGGAGGCGCTGAGGTCGTTTCCTCAGAACTCTTAAAAACTCGACCATCGAGTGAGGAAAAGGTGTGTGGATTGGAACTCGTAGATGCGCTCTTCCACGCCCTAGGCTTGGTATACGTGTCCTTCATGATGGCGCTTGGAGCTCTAACGCTTAAGGCCGCTAGGGCCATAGAGGATAGGAGGGCGTCTATCTTTGGGGCGGGCTTGCTCGCCATAGGCGTGGGGGACTGCAGTCACGTCGTAGGTCACATCCTGGCCGACCTCTACGGTGGCCTGTCCAAGGAGCCCATGGGGCCTCCGAATTGGGCAGATGCTTACGAGGCCCTCTCAACGGCCATTAGCGTTTCGCTCGCCACCTTCTTCTTCCTCACCATAC
>DQYM01000053.1 GCA_011040545.1 Candidatus Bathyarchaeota archaeon
AGCTCGGCGAGGAGCTGCTCCCTCTTGAACTTAAGGACCTCAAGCCTAACTAGGATGTTCATTAAGCGCTCAAATAGGTCAGCTAGCTCTGCCTCAAGCTCCAGTGCCCTCCCTAGTGCCCTATCTGCCTTCTCCTGTGCTTCCTCAGCTAGCCTAGCTAGTGCAACTTGGAGCTCAGACCCACCTACATCAAGGCCCAGCTCAGAGCGACAGAGCTCCACTAGGGTGCTACTCAGCTGGCCACCCATGCCTGAGGCTAGCTTAAGCAATATGCCTGCCTTTGAGGCTAGCCTTTCCTGCTCAACTGCCTCATTTACCTTAGATCTAGCCTCTGCCCTAAGGGCGCTTAGCTTACCCCTAAGCTCCCCCTCCCTGCTGCCTAGCTCTTCAATCTCGCTTCCTATTGAAGCTAGCTCTTCACTTATGGCCTCCCTAGCTCTCCTTAGGCTGCTTACCTCTTCCTCCCACCTTAGGGCATGGGACCAGGCCAGCTCCCGCTCTAGGAAGGCTTTCTTCATTAAGAGCTCCTTCTTCTCCTGGTAGCGCTCGTACTGCTCACGCCAGTACTCAAGTGTTTGCCTTGCGCTATCCAGTAGCTCCCTTACGGCCTTCTCCTCACTAAGGGCCTTCTCAAGCTTCCTACGGGCCTTTATGACGTTGAGCCTGAACTCCCTTAGGCCAGCTGCCTCCTCCATGAGGAGCAAGCGCTCCCTCGGGTCCAGGGCCACGAAGCGCTCTACCATGCCCTGGTGCATTATTATGAGCATGTTATCTGGGTCTATGCCTAGCTTGCCAAGTAGCCGAGTTACCTGCTCCTTAGTAGCAGCTACACCATCTATCTCAAACCAGTAGCGCCCATCTGCCCTTAGGACACGGGTTAGAACTACGTAATCACGCTTTATGCGAGGTATTGGCCTACGGCCATCCCTGGGGGAGTTATCAAGCACGAGGGTTATGCGGGCGAACTCCTCACCCCACCTTACCAGGTCCCTAAGGCGCCTAGAGCGCTCCGTATGGGATTGGCCAAGGGCAAGTGATATGCCTACTAGTATGCTGGACTTGCCAGCCCCATTTGGGCCGCAGATCACGTTTACCCCTGGCCCAAGCTGTATGCGGGAGTACTTGTGGCTCATGAAGTTCTCAAGTATTACCTCACGTATCAGCATCCCAGGCCCTCGCCCTACCTGGGCGCTAGAGGGCTCTCTTAACCGTTTTCAGCTTAAGTATGTGGCCACTGAGGGGCTAGGTGAAGCTGATGTGGTGAGCTCAGTTCTAGGCCAGCAAGCCCAGGATTACGCTAAGGACAGTATATGCCTCAAGGGCAGAGAGGGTGAGGAGGTTCACTAGGATGCTCCGCTTAAGCCATTTATGTGCGCTCTGCCGTTCTAGGAAGCCATGTGGGAACTCCCAGTGCCTAGCAGCCTCATATATCTGGCTCCAGAGGTCTGCGGATTTCTCATCGCCATCTGCAAGAGCACGCTCGCTGATCCTCCTTAGGGTATCCCTATGTGTAAACCTCTGGAGGGGCTCTACGCCCATGTAGAAGTACTCCATCATCATTAGGCGTTTCTTCTGGAGGCCAACGAAGTACTGGTGCTTTACCGTAGCTATCAGCATGGCGTAGGCCCATATCATGGCTACCACGAGGATAGCTGCTCTCGCTACCTCGTTCTGCACGTACCCATAGGCTAGGCCACGCTGCCAGTCGTAACCGCTAGCACGACGGTTGGTATTTCCCATATCAGCCTATCGTATAGCCTGGCCTCATCCCCTACCTCGTGGTAGTGGGCCATAAGCAACTGGAGCTTCTCCTGCTCGTATTCTCGCTCACCCATGCCCCAACCCATCTACATCTAGCTCTATGCTTAATTAGCCTCTAGCTATCCCCTGGGGAGCGGGTAGGACCTTGAGCCAGCATGAAGTAAGGGTGCCACTTCTCAGGCCAATCCTAGATGATGAGATGGTAGAGGCAGCCGTACAGGCCCTCCAGAACGAGCGCTTTGTCCTAGGCGAGAGCGTCTTCAAGTTTGAAGAGGAGTTCGCCCGCTACATAGGCGTTAAGTATGCAATATCAACTAACTCTGGTACGGATGCCCTCCACATAGCCCTCCTAGCCCTAGGCGTAGGCAGCAAGGACGAGGTGCTGACCACGCCGTTCTCATTTATAGCATCGGCTAACTGCAT
>DQYM01000086.1 GCA_011040545.1 Candidatus Bathyarchaeota archaeon
AAGCTAGGCCTGGCTAGGGGCTTTGGTTAGGTAAAGGCATATTATGTGCTGCTGCTAGGCATAAGCGGTGCTAGCCTTGGCCGTGAGGCGACCTGCTGTTGCTGGTGCCTTCTACTCAGGCACTGAGGAGGGCCTTAAGCGCCAGATTGAGTGGTGCTTTAGGCATGAGCTTGGCCCTGGCGAAGTGCCAGTTCCATCAGAAGGCCCACTTGAGAGCCTCGTGGCCCTAGTATGCCCACATGCAGGCTACATGTACTCTGGCCCCGTAGCAGCCCATGCTTACGCCCGATTGGCTAGGGAGGGGAGGCCAGATGTGGTCGTGATACTAGGCCCAAACCACACGGGCTTTGGGAGCTCTGTAGCTACATCGGTTAGCGGTGCTTGGAGGACGCCACTTGGCGATGTTGAAATAGATGTTGGCCTAGCGGAAGCCATAATGGATAAGGCCCGTATAGTAGCTGCTGATGATACAGCCCATATCTATGAGCACTCCATAGAGGTCCAGCTCCCCTTCCTCCAGTTCCTATATGGCAGTAAGTTCAAGTTCGTCCCGATATGCATGATGCTCCAGGATATGCGGACCAGCACGGAAGTAGGCATGGCCATAGCAGAGTCCATAAGGGAGCTGGGGCTGAATGCACTTGTCATAGCCTCAACCGACCTAACCCACTACGAGCCCCATGACGTAGCCATGAGGAAGGATGCTGAGGTGATAAGCGCCATTAGGGCACTAGATGTATCTGGCCTATACAGGGCCGTTGAGGAAGTACCCGTTAGCATGTGTGGCTATGGGCCAACAGCAGCAGCTATGGTAGCTGCAAGGGAGCTCGGTGCCAGCAGGGGTGAGCTGCTGAAATACGCAACAAGTGGTGATATAACTGGCGACCTAAGGGCTGTAGTTGGATATGCGTCTATGGCCCTAACGAGGTAATCTGCCTTGCCTGGGCAGGTGGGGCCAGTAGTAGCTTCTGCACCAGCTAAGGTCATACTATTTGGTGAGCACTTCGTTGTATATGGTGTCCCAGCCATAGTAGCTGCCATAGACCTAAGGGCTAGGGCACGTATATCAAGGCGTGATGATGAGCTCATACGCATTAGGGCTCCCGACCTAGGGATCTCAGGCTCCTTCAGCCAAGATGGCCATTTCCTACCTGAGCTTGGTCGTGAGGGAGCTGAAGGCACGCTTAAGCCCATCTTCATAGCCGTGAGGGAGGTCCTGAGGTCCCTTGGGGTGAGCTCTGGCCTTGATGTTGAGGTTAGATCTAGCATACCGATTGCAGCTGGGCTTGGCTCCTCAGCTGCAGTAGCCGTTTCAACTGCAGCAGCCGTGCACTGGCTCTTATCTAGGAGGCTTGATAGGGAGCTCGTGTTTAATGCTGCCCTTGAGGCCGAGAAGCTAGTGCACATAACGCCATCTGGCGTGGATCCAGCTATATCAACCTACGGTGGCCTCCTGAGGTACACGAAGGGCGTGGGGATTGAGCACCTCAAGGCCCCTGGCCAGCTAGAGCTCGTCGTAGGCGATACTGGCCTCAAGAGGTCTACTGGTGCCCTCGTCTCAGCCGTCAGGGCACTTAGGGATAGGAGGCCATCCCGCTTCTCAAGTATCCTTGAGGCAGCAATGGAGCTGGTGGCAGAGGCCCTCCAGGCCCTGGGGCGTGGCGACCTAGAAGCACTTGGGGAGCTAATGGACGTAAATCACGGCCTCCTCTGCTCAATAGGTGTTTCAAATGAGGCCCTAGATAGGCTAGTGCACTCAGCTAGGAGGGCTGGAGCCCTTGGTGCTAAGCTAACTGGTGCTGGGGGAGGGGGCTGCATGATTGCGCTCGTTGAGCCTGGCATGGGCCAGGATGTAGCTAGGGCCATAGAGGAGGCAGGTGGGAGGGCCTTCTTGGCTAAGCTGAGCCTTGAGGGCGTTAGGATAGAAGCTGCCCCATGAGGTAGTATGGGCCAGCACTAACTACCTCGGCCTCAACGAAGCTACCGAGGAGCTCCTTAGGCCCCACGATGTATACTGGCCTATAGCTCATCGTCCTAGCCTCAAGCTGGCCCTCGCCTCTCCCGAAGCCGACCACAAGGCACCTCAAGGTTCGGCCAACGAACCTCAGGTTCCTCTCAAGCCCAATCCTAAGTGCTAGGGAGCTCACCAGCCTTGAGCGCCTCTTCTTCTCTGGCTCTGGC
>DQYM01000116.1 GCA_011040545.1 Candidatus Bathyarchaeota archaeon
AAGGGCTATTATGGAGAAGGTCATGGCTAGCACCTCAGCTGGGCTTGAAGAGGGCATCTATAACAATATGGTATATCCTAGGCCCATAGCTCTTCACCACGCCCCTGTACAGCACCCTAGCCAGCCTTAGGCCAGCCCTAGAGGCATGTGCCCTTAGGACCTCTATTGGCTTCCACCAGAGCTCCCGCTCATGGTATGTATCGTGGTAGTGGATGATGCCACCGTGCCTAAGCGCCTCAAGGGCAGCTGGGAGGAAGGCTGCCGTGCCAGGTATGTAGCCCATCACGACCCTATCTGCGAAGCCAGGCAGCTTGCTAGCTACCACACGGCAATCGGCAAGGACTGGGACCACAAGGCCCCTCACCTTATTAAGCCTGATGTTCTCAGCTAGGTAGTGTATGGCAAGGGGATTGACATCAACGGCGTATATCAGGCTGGGCCTCCCCGTCTTGGCCATAGGGATGGAGAAGTAACCTATCCCAGCGAACATATCAAACACGACCTCGCCCTCCTGGACAACGCTAGCCATCCTCCTACGCTCACTCACGTTCCCCTTAGCGAACATGAGCTTAGCTACATCTAGCTTGAACATGCAGCCCCCTTCCTTGTGGATGGTTATGGTATCCCTAAGGCCAGCTACTACCTCTAGCTGGGGCTCCTTAGTTGGCCCAACCATGGGGCCGAGCTTCCTGCACACGGTCTTAATGAAGGGGAACTTCTCAAGCACGACCTCAGCTATTAGCCCTGCATACCCTTCTACCTCAGGCCTAAGGCTTAGGATGGCGACATGGCCTATTACCTGGAGCCCAGATGGGAGGAGGGGCAGCAGGTGCTCAGGGATCTGCCCCCTTAGCTCCTGCATGAGCAGGCGCTTGAAGGGCGTTGGCAAGGCAGACCACCGCTCAACGGCTTGATAGCTTCCTCACGGAGCCATCCCTAGCCCCAACGTAGAGCACATCCGTCATGCCCACGAAGAGGCCAACCTCAATAACGCCAGGTAGTGCCTTAATGGAGGCCTCAAGGCCCCCTGGGTTGCTTATTGGGCCGAAGTAAGCATCTACCATCAAGTTGCCGTTATCTGTTACCACAGGGCCTACCTTACCCTTCCCAGCCTCCCTAACACGCACATCAGTAGCGCCAAGCCCCTCTAGGCGCTTTAGCACTACCCTTAGGGCTGCTGGCAGGACTTCAATAGGTACTGGCAGGCCATTCTCACCAAGCCTGCTGGCTAGCTTAGACTCATCTACTATTATGGCTAGCCTCCTAGCTGCAGAATCCACGATCTTCTCAAGCGTTAGGGCAGCCCCACCGCCTTTTATCAAGTTGAGCTCTTCATCCACTTGGTCGGCACCATCTATAGCTATGTCGGGCTCTGGGTGCTCGTTGAGGCTAGTGAGCTTAAGGCCGACCTCAGTAGCCAGCAGGGCGATTTGATAGCTAGTGGGCACGCAGAGGATGTCAAGGCCCTCTTCCCTAACTCGCTCGCCTAGCCTACGTACTGCAAGGGCAGCGGTTGAGCCACTGCCAAGGCCAACTACCATGCCATCTCTTACTAGCTCATCAACAGCCCTCCTAGCCACGGCTTCCTTAGCTCTACCACGCCAGGACAAGGCCCTCCACCACAGCCTAGCCTGGGCACTCGCCCAATATTTTTATCGGGGCCCTTGAGGTCAGGATGGGGAGGGGCAGTGGTGAAATACGTAACCATATCAATACCAAAGCCCCTCTACGACCGATTAGCTAAGGCCCTAGAGGGAACAGGCTACAGGAGCGTAACTGAGTACATAATATTCCTCATAAGGAAGAACCTCCCAGACCTAGAATCAAAGGACGTGGAGAAGCGCCTAAGGGCGCTAGGCTACCTCTAGGGCAGAGGGGCCATCAGCCCTCCCCAGCCAGCCCTATTGGGCAGGATTAAGAGCGAGAGGGCCTAGCGTGGTCAGTGGAGGACGCACCTCATCACCAATCTAGCTCGGGGTATCTCATCATCCCATGGGCTAGTTAAGAGAGGGCCTAGATAAAAGCTGTTAGCTAGGGAGGCGAAAGGCTTATGCCAGCCCTACTTGGGAGGCGATATAGAGCCCCGGTAGCTCAGCCTGGGAGAGCGCCCGGCTGAAGACCGGGTTGTCGCCGGTTCAAATCCGGCCCGGGGCACCAGCATGGC
>DQYM01000019.1 GCA_011040545.1 Candidatus Bathyarchaeota archaeon
AGCTCGCTAACCCCCTTGGGCTCCTCAGGCCCTGGGAAGAAGAAGCGCAGACCTGGCCTCTCAAGGAACTCCCTAGCTGCAGCTATGAACAAGCACATCTTATCAAGCCTAACTGAGGCTGCTGCGTTCCTAGCTGGATCAACTGGATCTACGACCACGAGGTGGTGCCTGAAGAACTCCCTAGCCTCATCCTCACGGCCCTCGTAGTGGCCAGCTATATCTATCAAGATCCCCTTACGCCACCTTGAGGCCCCCTCAAGGGCCTCCTTGAAGCCACCGTAGTATATGGTTAGGAGCTCGCAGAGGTAGCCACTAAAGCCACCCACCCTTATCTCAGCACCGTAGGCCCCGATGCCCTTTAGGAACTTCTTCAGCAACCTCACCTCGCCCTTCAAGCGCTCATTTAAGTGTGAGAGCACGAACTGAGTATGGTAGGGCGTCCTATCTGTAGCAGAGAGCCACTCACCTGGCCTAACTGCGTAGCATGGCACTATGTTTATGCGAATGCCATCAGCAAGGCACTCTAGGTATGGATGCTCTGCAAACCTCTCTACGTGCCTTAGGCCAGCGGTAGCCCTCCTAGCTATCTGGAGGAAGCGCCCCTTGAGGAAATCACGTGGGATATCTGGCTTGAAGCGCACAAATATATCTACATCTGCCTCACCGCTAAGCCACGTATCCTTTGCTAATGAACCCTCAAGGCGGACCTCCCCATCTACGCCTTCCTCCTCAAGGACAGCCCTTAGGCTATCCATTATCTGCTTTGCAAGGCCTAGGACATGCTCCCTCTCCTCCTCACTAGGCGTTATTAGGGCCAGCACCTGCCTGCAGACATCCTCTAGCCTTGGCAAGCTCCCACCTAGCCTAGCTGCCTAGCGCAGAGGGGCTTAAATCAACCTAGGTGCCTCTAGCTCCCCAGCCCTCGCCCTTACATTAGCTAGGGCACGTAGGCCAGATGTCGTTATGGCGTAGTAGATCCTACGCCCAAACCCAACTGCCCTTATGAGGCCAGCCTCAAGCAGCAGCTTCAAGTGCCTCTGGGCAGACCACCAGCTAACCCCAACTGCCTTAGCTACTTGATTGCAGTTCATCTTCCTCCTAGATAGGGCCACTAGGATCCTAAGCCTAGTCCTAGCCCCTGGCCCCTCAAGGAGGAGTAGCTCTGCCTTCTCGCTGAGCATAGCAGTTGGCCCTCCCCCAGCTGGAAGCTGCTCAATGAGGCTTGCTGGTATTGGCGCCGTCGTGCCCATGAGGAGGAAGACGCTATCCCTGCCCACGGCATCTGCTACCGTGAGGGCAGCCTCCACGAGCTCCTGCCTAGGTAGGGGCTCAAACTGAGGCCCAGCCTGGGGCAAGGGGGCCTCCACGTGGACCTGGTCGGGGCCTATCTCCATTAGGAGCTTAGCTAGTGCCCTTAGGTGCTCCCCTGAGGCATTTGTAGTTCCATCAAGTAGCCTGACGAGCGTAATTGATATCACTAGCTTTGCCCTACTGCTTGAGAGGGCCTCCCTAAGCCTTGAGAGGCCATTCAGCACCCTAGCTAGCCCACCTAAGGCCTTATGGGGCCTATTTATGGCCATCCATAGGCCCTCCCAGGCTGAGTCCAGCTTTGCGACCACGTAATCGGCTATGGAGAGGGCATCAACAACTGCCTCCCGCCCAAGCGTAGATGAGTTAGTGAATACAGCTAGCTTGAGGCCTTGTGAGCAAGAGCCTATGGCTTCCCTAGCTGCCTCCATTATGGAATTCAGCTCTGGGTGGAGGGTTGGCTCGCCATTCCCAATTAGGGCTACTGCATCTAGCTTGAAATACGGCCTCACCTTCTCAAGGGCCTCAATTAAGGCCTCCTTGATTTCCTCAGCAGATGGCCAGCTCCCTCCGTGGCCTAGTGGCGGTACTAGCTCAAGGACTGGCGCAAGGGGGCAGTAGGCACACCTATACGTGCAGAACGCCCTACCAGGTGGCATTATGTTTAGGCCGAGGACTAAGCCAAGTCGCCTTGAGATATTAGGCCCAAAGGCAATAGCACTTAGGAGGCGTGATGTATCTGATAGCGGATCGTATGCTGCCCAGGGCGAGGGGCCTTCCCTCATGGCTATATCAGTATGGGTTGGCAATTAATATCCATTGAGCATGCAAATTGAGTACGAATTGCG
>DQYM01000084.1 GCA_011040545.1 Candidatus Bathyarchaeota archaeon
CTGGTGAGCGTAAGGGGCCTTAGCCTCTCACCCCTCCCAGCTGCCAGTACCACAGCTACCTCTGGCTGAGGCAAGTAGGGCACCGCTGATAGCTCGCCCAAGCCGTCTTATACCCTTGCCCTCTCCTTAGCACGCCGTTTTTTAAGGAGGAGCCTAAATGTAAGCACTGGTATCTCCGTGGCCTCATGGGCCTACGGGTTATGTAAATGGCCCTGTTAAGCCTTATAAGTTAAAATGAGGAACGCACTGGTGGAGAGGAAGAGGGTGAGGTTATCCTTCCTAGCTGAGTTCCTCATCGTTCTCACGTACTTAGCCCTCCTACTCTGCTCTACGCCTACCATCGCCCTAGGTGAAGGGGGAGCTCAGGTGCTCGTTAAGCAGCCAACGGCACGGCCAGCTGCTAACATCAGTGTACCGCCACCAGAGCCAGGCCAAACTATGATGGTGTATAAGGCCGTGAGGCCAGAGGAAGGGCCAGAAGGTGTGCTTGAGATGGCATGGGCATTCTTTGGCATAACTGGCCCAGTAGAAGTGCTCCCTGACCGATACATAATCAAGGACATAGACCACCCATCTAGGATATTTGAGTACTACCTAGCGAGCGGTAGCTTCTGGTACGGGGACCTAGATAAGCTGTGGAATGAGGCCTACATGCCAGAGGCCCTACCTAGTCCAGATGCAGCTAAGTACATAGCAGATTCATTCCTTGAGCAGTACGGCCTCATGCCCCGTGAGGCGTACTTCTCTGGCGTGGTGAGCACTGAAACGGTCATCTACTATGGGGCTAACAGGACGGAGAGGATAACCAACTGCCGTGATGTAATATACAACATGATGATAGGCGACTTCATCGTGGATGGGCCTGGTGCTGAGATAAAGGTCTCCATAGGCGAGGAGGGCCAGATAATAGGCCTCCTGTGGTCCTGGCGGAAGCTAGAGCCATACGGTACATTCCCCTTCGTGCCTTATAACAAAGCCGAGGCCTTGCTCTCCTGGCAGCTCCACGACATAAAGGACTTTGAGATAGTGAGCTACAGCATCGTGTACTACGCACCACCACCGATGGCATACTACGATTTCGTTTGGCCAGCCTACCGCTTCAACGTAACGGCCACGATAGGGGACGAGGAGGTCAACTTCGTGCGCTACATACCAGCTACCACGTTTAACCCAGTAGTTAAGATAACATCGCCTGAGCATCGCTCTGAGCACGAGGAGGGAAGCTCCATATCCTTTGATTGCGAGGTAGTCGGTGGAACGCCACCCTACACCTTTGAGTGGTATTCAGATGTAGATGGCTTCCTAGCTAGCCACGCCAGCTTCATGCTGGACCGCCTATCCGTGCCCAAGAGGGAAGGCGAGGTAATACCACATGAGATAACAGTTAGGGTGATAGATGCTAATGGCCTAGTGGCTGAGGACACAGTGCTCGTATTCGTTTTAGAAGCAGGAGCCCCTGCCCCTCCACCTCCCCAGCAAGTAGAAGTCGTGCCGACGTGGGCCTGGGCTGTTATAGGTGGCCTAGCTGCTATTGCAGCTATAGAGGGCGTTGCCCTGGTCGTGAGGGGCAGGAAGGGCACATCAAGTACTCTAGCTGGCCTGCTCCTAATGCTGCTCCTAAGCACCTTCATCCTAATGCCAATGGCCCTTACACCAAGGGCACGTGCGGAGAACTCAGGTGGAGCTGAGCTAGCCCCAGTGGCAGTTGAGGATGATGATCGCCGTTGGGAGTTCTGCGTTGAGTACGTAGAGGGCAAGGAGGGCATACCGAATACAGATGATAGAGCACTTGGCTTCTGCCACAAGGCTAAGACATGGCCTGGCTGGCATCCAGGCTGGCCCTTCGGCATGCCTGAGGCAGGCGTCTGGGGAGGGGTTTGGGCCTGGGAGGAGGACTTCAAGTACGAAACAGCCCCAGGCGGCGGGAAGGACTACAAGTGGGTGGACGCAGTAGATCTATGCTACTACACAAACCACGGGAACCCAAATGGCTTCTGCTTCAACAGCCACCACGATGATGAGTTCCTCCACTACAGCGAGGCTAGGTGGGGGGACCAGGACCTAGAGTGGATAGTGCTAGATGCGTGTAGGTGCCTAAGGCTAGTCCACGATGGCAAGAGCGTGTGGGCACGCTGGGGGCC
>DQYM01000012.1 GCA_011040545.1 Candidatus Bathyarchaeota archaeon
AATTGACGTAAGTGATGGAGAGGTAAGCTACGAGATAAAGCCAAACCCAGCTGCTGATGCTGAAGCTAGGTCGGGGCCATGTGGTATCCTTGATATCCTAGCCCTCTTCAAGGCAGATGCGATTATAGCAAGGCGTGTTGGGGTTAGGGCAGCTAGGAGGCTGCTTGAGGCAGGCATAAAGGTCTATGAGGCACCTCCAAGCACGCTTGGCGATGTGATAAACGGCCTTAGGGCTGGCTCGCTAAGGCAAATGGACCTTGAGGCCCTAGCATCTAGCCCCTGGCAGCAGGCCTTCTACCCACCACCTTGGCCCCCTGGTCCACCGATGCCACCTGGCCCCTACCCGCCCTACGCTGGCCCTAGCCCAGCTGGCCCCGTTAGGTTGGGTAGCCCATCTGGTCGCCTTAAGGTGGCCTTCTCAACGAACGGCAGGGGCGGGCTAAATGATACGATAGCAGATAGGTTTGCTAGGTGCCCAACGTTCACCATAGTTGAGGTAGAGGGAGGGAAGGTAGTTAGCGTTGAAGTGCAGGATAACCCATTCATAAGCTACCCACATGGGGCTGGCTTTGCCGTAGCCCAGTTCCTAGCGAACATGGGGGTTAGGGTTGTAGTAGCATCCAGCTTTGGGCCAAATGCCTGGCAGGCCCTAGCATCCCTTGGCCTAAGCATCCATGTCGTCCCAGCTGGCACTAGGGTCCGAGATGCCCTGAGGTCAGTAGTAGGATGAGGGAGCTGGTCGTTGTAAGCGGGAAGGGTGGCGTTGGCAAGACGACTATTTGCTCTAGCCTTGCCTACCTCCTAGCCAAGCGATTGGGGCCAGGTGGCATCGTCCTAGCCGATGCTGATGTAGATACACCAAGCCTACATATAGTATTGGGCATGAAGGTAGAGCGTTCTGAGGATGTATTCCTATCTAAGAAGGCACGTATAGTGGCCTCTAGATGCTCAAGGTGTGGTGCTTGCGTGAGGGTGTGCTCCTATGGGGCCTTGGAGCTAGGCCAGGATGGCCTACCGAGCCTAGCTTGGTACCTATGCGAAGGCTGCGGGGCCTGCTCCATAGTCTGCCCATCAAATGCTATTGAGATCCAGGAGGCTAGGACGGGGGAGCTCGTTGAGGGAAGGACGAGGTATGGCTGGCACATGGTATCTGCTAAGCTAGAGGTCGGGGAGCATAACTCAGGCCTGCTTGTCTCAAGGGTTAGGATAAGGGCTCAGGAGCTAGCCGTAGAGCAGGGTGCCGACCTACTGCTGGTGGATGGGGCTCCAGGCATAGGCTGCCCAGTTGTATCGTCCCTGGTCGGGGCAGATGCAGCCCTCATAATTGCTGAGCCAACACCAGAATCGCTAAGGGGGGCCCTCCGTGTGCTAGAGGTAGCTAGGCACTTTGGCCTGAAGGCAGCATCTGTCCTAAACAAGGCCGATATCAGTAGCTTTGCCAAGGAAGCTGAGGCTAAGCTAGATCGCATGGGGGCGCCAGTTCTAGCAAGGATCCCGTACGATAGGCACGTAGTAGATGCCCTAGCACAGGCTAGGCCAGTTGTAGAGGCCTTCCCAAGCTCAAAGGCAGCCTCAGCCCTCTTGGAGCTCACGGCTAGGGTAGAGGATTTCCTAATGGCCTAGGAGGGAGCCTAAATGCCCTTCTGGCTGGCCGTAGCTGGTGGCAAGGGTGGCGTTGGCAAGACAACTGTGGCCGTGAACCTTGCTGCCCACGTGGCCGATACGGGCCTTAGGGTCCTGCTAGTTGATGCTGATGTAGATAACCCAAATGCCCACGTCAACCTAGGCCTTGAGGTCTCAAGGCTAAGGGATATAACCATCTTCGCACCCATAATAGATCCCTCTAGGTGCCTTAGGTGTGGCGATTGCGCTCAAGCATGCCCAGAGCACGCCCTCCTAGCTGCACCTGGCAAGGAGCCTATTTTCTTTGAGGAAAGGTGCTCAGGATGTGGTATCTGCAAGCTGGTTTGCAAGGAGGGGGCTATCTCAGAGGGAAAGAAGGTGCTTGGCCATGCCTTTTATGCTGAGAGTGGCAACCTACACCTAATGGGAGCTGAGCTTAGGCCAGGTGAGGCGAGGTCGCCCTTGGTGGTCGGTGCCCTTATGGAGCTTGCTGAG
>DQYM01000234.1 GCA_011040545.1 Candidatus Bathyarchaeota archaeon
GAGGCGTGATGTATCTGATAGCGGATCGTATGCTGCCCAGGGCGAGGGGCCTTCCCTCATGGCTATATCAGTATGGGTTGGCAATTAATATCCATTGAGCATGCAAATTGAGTACGAATTGCGAGCTTGCTTATCAAGCCAGCCCCACGCATGGGGGTGGGATGGAGGGCAGGAGGCCAAGTGCCATCTGGGCAGCAGTAGTAGCTGTATCTACGGCCCTGGTCTGCGTAGCTACAATGGCCATAAAGATAGATATCGTGGCCACCAGGGGCTACTTTAACTTAGGAGAAACCATGGTCTACACGGTTTCCATACTATTTGGCCCAGTAGTAGGGGCCATAGCTGGTGGGGTAGGCTCAGCCCTAGCAGATGTGCTGCTAGCAGCCCTGATCTACGCTCCAGCCACGCTCCTGATCAAGGGGGCAGAGGGCTTCCTAGTTGGCTTCCTATCCAAGAGGGGGGCTAAGCTAGGCCAGAGGGCCTGGAGCGCCATAACCATCATAGCTGCCCTCATATCTGGATCCCTACTTGGCTCCATAGGTGCCTACTACTACAGCGGTGAGGCATGCATAGGCATAGGGCACCTCACGCTCACGGTCTACGTCCCAACCTGGCTCTGGGTCTGCCTAGGCGTGGCCCTATCCGTGTTCATAGTGGCCCTAGGGCTTGGGGCTGAGCCTGAGGTAGGCTGGCTCGTGCTAGCCACCCTCCTTGGGGGCCTTATCATGGTCCTTGGCTACCTAGCCTATGAAACAGCCCTATTTGGCCTCCTAGCAGCTCTAGCAGAGGTCCCATTTAACATAGGGCAGGTCGTAATCGGGCTTGCAGTAGCCATACCCCTAACTAGGGCCATAGCTAGGAGGCTGCCCCAGCTGATGGAGAGGGCTTAAGGGGCCACACGCAAGGGCATAATTGGCTTGTCGGCAGTTGAGGTAGCAGTAGCAGCGCTAAGGGCAGTAGAGCCCGAGGACCTCAGGGTGCTTAGGGCCATAGAGGCCCTCATGGCACGCTACGAGCACGTGCCAGTAGAGGCCGTAGTAAGGGCATCTGGCCTCCACCCACGTGAGGTAAGCTACAGGCTGGATAGGCTCCATGAGATGGGGCTGATAAGGCGTTGGATAGGCCCCTACGTGGGCTACGTGCTTAGGGTAGCTGGTCACGACCTACTGGCCCTAAATGCGCTAGTTAAAGCTGGCATCCTAGAGGCATTTGGCAAGCCACTTGGGGTTGGGAAGGAGGCAGATGTCTACGATGCCCTAATGCCAAGTGGGCGTAGGGTAGCCGTGAAGTTCCACAGGCTCGGCAGGGTTAGCTTCAGGCAGACGAAGCGTGTTAGGGGCTATACTGGCGAGGGGGTCTGGGCAGATTGGTACATACGCTCTAGGTCAGCAGCTAAGAGGGAGTTCAAGGCCCTTAGGCTGGCCTTCTCATCTAGTGTATCAGTGCCAGAGCCAATAGCAAGGAATAGGCACGTAATCGTAATGGGCATGATAGAGGGGGCTGAGCTAGCAGATGTAGAGCTCCTAGATCCAGAGCCAGTGCTAGCCGATGTGCTCTTAAACGTGAGGAAGGCTTACGTAGGGGCAGGCATAATCCACGCTGACCTAAGCGAGTTCAACATAATCATAAGGCCAGATGGGAGCGTGCTCATCATAGATTGGCCACAGTTCGTCTACAAGGACCACCCGAATGCACTAGAGCTCCTCAGGAGGGATGTGCTCAATGTGCTTAAGTTCTTCAGGCGGAGGTTCAGCGTAGTGGTCGGCGAGGACAGCGCACTTAGCTTTGTAATGGGCCTTAGGGATGATGTGCCAGGCCTCTACTTCGGTGGCTCAAGCACTACGTAGAGTATGTTGTTGCCCCTTATGAATATGTTAGTGCCATAGTTCACCGTTGGCTGGCCCTTAACGAACTCCTTGGCCTGCGATAGCACAACGTTCATATAGCCATCGCACTGCTCCATGATGCCATGGTACTCAACGCCGTTCTTCAGCTTGATGACTATAGGTGAGTTCAGGAACCTAGTCAGCATGTTCAGTGGGCGCCTGTTGGCCTCCATGCTTACACCTCGCATGGATGAGGAGCACTTATTTAAAAAC
>DQYM01000127.1 GCA_011040545.1 Candidatus Bathyarchaeota archaeon
AGGCTAGGCCGTAGAGCAAGCAGACTAATGTTGAAATAGCTAGCCAAAGGAGGGCGGAGAGCGTCTTGCCTACCAACAGGTCCCAGGGGCCAATGGGGGCAGCCATGAGGCGCCTAAGCGTTCTTCTCTCCCGCTCCTCAACTACTAGGGTAGCACCTATGCTTAGACCACACATGAGGAGGCATACGCCAGCCATGGCCACGGAGAACCAGCCCCTTATGCCAGCCTTAGTAGCTATGGTCTCTGGCACGATGGTGCTAACGGTGGCGTTCAGTGGCCAGGCAAGCCCCCTCATCCAATCTATAACATAGGGCGGTGCATCTGGTGGCACGTAGCCCTCCATCATCTCTATCCTGACCTCAGCGATTCCATCCGATAGGCGCTTGAAGAACTCAGTTAGGATGGCCCTGGCCATCTGCTCCTTATAGGCATTCCCACCTAGCACGTAGACCTCCACCCTGGCCGTGAAGCCATAGCTCACGTTCGCAGAGAAGCCATCTGGGAAGACCACAACTGCATCTAGCTTGCCCCTCCTCAGGTCAGATAGGGCTGCCTCAGTATCGTTTCCATACTCAATTACATTGAATACTTTTATCTTCTGGCCTTCCTCCGTCTCAATCTCTACCTCCCTCATTATCTCAGTTACGTTCTTGGCGGAGAAGATTGCGCCCTCCATGGTGGTGTCCTCGTACGATATGCCTACGTTAAGCGTTACGGGTGCAGGTGGGTTGGCCCAGATTAGGAAGGACATGGTTAGCAGCATTATTGGGAAGGCTATGAGCCAGAAGAGGGCCATTTTGTCCTTCAGGGTGCTCTTTACATCCCTCTCTGCTATAGCCAGTATGGCCCTAAGCCCCATCATCTCAACCTCCTCCCAGTTAGCCTTAGGAACACATCTTCAAGCGTTGGCTCTGTAATGTTGACCGTGCTTATCCTCACCCCAGCTCCAAGCGCAGCTTCAATTGCCCTTGGGAGCACGCTCTCTGGCTCCCTCACGTATATGCGGGCGTAGTCCTCGCCCACGAGCACCCTGCCCCCCTCTGATAGCGGGGCCAGGGCCTCATCCAAGCCCTCAGGCACCTCAGGCGCTTTTATCTCAATAACCGCTAGCTCGCCAACTGTTTCCTTAAGGGCCTTAGGGGTATCAAGGGCTACTATGCGCCCCTGGTCCATTATGGCTACTCTATCGGATAGCCTATCTGCTTCCTCCATGTAGTGCGTGGCCAGAATTATCGTGCGCCCCTCTGCCCTGAGGCCCTCTACGTAGCGCCACACCTCCCTCCTTGCCCTTGGATCTAGGCCAGTAGTAGGCTCATCTAGGAGCAGCACCCTTGGCTCGTTCACAAGCGCTATGGCTAGGTTAAGGCGCTTCTTCATGCCACCTGAGAACGCCTTAACTGGCTTCTTTGCTACATCAAGTAGGCCCACGAACTCAAGTAGCTCCCTGGCCCTACGCTTGGCTTCAGAGCGGGACATGCCGTAGAGGCCAGCATAGAATAGCATGTTATCCCAGGCACTTAGGTCTTCATATGCTACCGTCTCCTGGGGGCAGAAGCCTATTAGCTCCTTAACTGCCCTCGCCTCTGAGACCACATCGTGGCCTAGGACCTCTGCCTTGCCCCTAGTCGGCAGGAGGACACCAGCTAGGATGCCCATCAGCGTCGTCTTCCCAGCCCCGTTAGGGCCTAGCAGGCCGAATACCTCACCCTCAAGCACGTCAAAGCTAACGCCCCTAAGGGCCATCGTGCCGTTGTACTCCTTCACCAGCTCCCTCACGCTCACGGCTACCTTACCGCTCATCCTCCCACCAGAGGGGCTGGCTAAGCTAGTAGATTTAAGAGTGGGCTCAGCTCTGAGCTCCAGAGTGCTCTGCAGCACAGAGCAGGGCCTAGTAGGGCTCCCTGCCTTGACAATCGTTAGCGTAGCCCACACTGGCCTTCATACTCGGTGAAGGCCAACAAGGTTCTTACGGGGAGCTGCCCCATCAATCGCTAACATAACTCCATCATCGCAGATCTAACAAAACCCCTCTAGGCCATCGTAGGTATCAGGAAAAGCCCTTCTCAGCTAGTGCCCTAGCTAGGGCGCTTGCCTCTGC
>DQYM01000032.1 GCA_011040545.1 Candidatus Bathyarchaeota archaeon
ATGTGCCCTACCTCATGGACGGCCTCCTTAACGCACCTCTCTAAGAATAGGGCCTGGTGAGGGGGCTCACCGTAGAACTCTGGCCTAAGCCTACAGGTTGAGACTATGGCAAAGCGACCAGGGCACTCAGCCTGCCCGAAGACGAAGTTAAGGCGTGGCACGAAGAGGTCAACGTGGGTTACGGCTAGTAGCTTATCGCCCTTGGGCGTGAAGGAGCGCCTCAGGAAGGCAAGCACCACGCTTGAGTTGTACTGGTAGCGCCTCCTATCGTAAGCTTCCCCTGGCACCTCAAGCTCGTGGGGGGATATGAAGGCGGAAACTAGGCCCTGGTAGGCATCCTCAAGCCCAGCTACAATAGCATCAAGCACCTCCTGGCTAACACGGCCAAGCCTTAGGACCTCTACATGGATCGCCATGCTAACCGCCCCTGCTAGATGGAGAAGGTAGATCCAGCCTCTGGTGCTATAGCCTCAAGGCCAAGCTCATCCCTAGCCCACATCGCAAGCCTCTCACAGTTCCCCTCAGCCCCATGCACCACGAAGACCCTAGGTGAGCCCTCTAGCTTGGCCAGTATGGAGTGTAGGTCGGACATGCCAGCATGGGATGATAGGTCAAATCGCTCTACCTGTGCTTTAACCTCCTGGACCTTCCCATTTACTACGTATATCTTGTTCTCAAGGAGCTCGTAGCCTGGCGTGCCAGGTATCTGGTAGCTCACTAGGAATATGGCGTTCTTTGAGCTACCTGCTAGCCTCATGGCGTAGTAGGCTGCTGGGCCACCCTTCAGCATGCCAGCTGGGCTTATTATCACGCACGGCCTCTTAACGAACCTCTTCCTATCCCTACGCTTGACGACGAGCAGTATATCATCCATAGCTGACATGAATAGGTCTGGATCCCTTAGCTCGTAGAGGTGGTTCATGAATATGAGGTTCACACGCCTCGCCATGCCATCCATTACGACATCATATGGGAATCCATGTGCCGTTAGTATGCAGGCCACTTCCTGGGCCCTAGCAACAGCGAAGGCAGGCACTAGGACCGTCCCACCAGCCTCAATTACCTCCTCTATCCTAGATACCAGCTCCCTCTCAACCTCAAGCCTATTTGGGTGGTCTTGGTCGGCGTACGTGCTCTCTATTATTATGGCATCAAGCTCCCCGTAGTCTAAATCAGCCCCCTTCAGGAGCCTAGTATCAACTGGGTTTATGTCGCCTGTGTACAGGAGCCTCTTCCCATCGGCTTCAACCAGCACTTGAGCGCTACCTGGTATGTGGCCAGCCCTAAGGAGCTTGATGGTCATGCCCTTTATCCTAAGTGGCTTTCCATATGGCAGGTAGGTGGCCCTTGAGAGCATGTTCTGGAGCTCTAGGAACTCAAAGGGTATGTAGTAGCCAGATAGGTTTATGAAGTCCCTAAGGAGGAGCTCCGTTAGCTCAAAGGTAAGGGCAGTTGCGTATATTGGCACGCCACGCCCTATGTAGAATACTGGTGCAGCACCAGAGTGGTCTAGGTGGGCATGGGTTATCACTATGGCGTCTAGCTCCCTTGGTGGGACGTGCATGGGGAAGCCAGGCTCATCATCAAGCATCACGCCGTAGTCAAGCAGGACCCTAGCCCCTCCTCCCTCAACGAGTATAGCCGAGCGCCCGACCTCGCCTGTTCCACCTAGGAACCTTATCCTCATAGCACCACCTTCCCTTGCTTCCCGAGAATACCTCATGCGCCCTAAAAAGGCTTGATGCTCAGCCCACTTCCTGCCCCCTAAGCAGATTAGATAGGAATATCGCTACCTCCTCAAGCCCTTCGCCCGACCAGGGCTCCCTAACGTAAAGGACGTACAGGCAGGAGCCATTGGGGAGCCTTGCCCCCTCTAAGGCCTCCCTAGCCCCCTCGGCCAGGGGGCTGCCATCTGATACGAGCACCACGTGCCTGTACGCATGTTTCCTCACGTAGGCCACCAGCAAGCTCAAGGCCCATTGCTCAAAGCCCCAGTTAGGCCCAGGGAACTCATGCTGCGATAGTGGGTGGAGCTGATCTAGCTCAACTGGCGTTATGCCAAAAGGC
>DQYM01000121.1 GCA_011040545.1 Candidatus Bathyarchaeota archaeon
CTAAAGCCACCAGATGAGATAATCGCCATGTTTGAGGATGGCAGGTGCCCTAAGTGTGGCCATGAGCTCTCGGTCATACCAGTTAGAATAGAGATATATCCAGTTAAGAGGCGTAGTGGGCGTGGGAGGTCAAAGTAAATGGCAGAGAGGACGCAGCTCTGGCTCTTTCACGCTAAGAGGGCTAGGATAACTGAATTCGCAGGCTATCAGATGCCCCTCTGGTACGAGGGCATAATATCTGAGCACATGGCCGTGAGGGAGGCGGTTGGGGTCTTTGATGTAAGCCACATGGGCAGGCTGCTAGTTGAGGGGCCTGGTGCCGAGGGGCTCCTTGATATAACGACCACTAACGATGTCATCGGCCTTGAGCCTGGTCGCTCGCAGTATTCCCTCATGTGCAACCAGGATGGCGGCATCGTTGATGATGTAGTAGTGCTAAGGCTAGCTGAGGAGCGCTTTCTCCTAGTTGTCAATGCAGCCAACAGGGCTAAGGATCTAGCATGGCTTAGGGGCCACGCCAAGGGCCTTGGGGGCCAGGTGAGTATAGCCGACCTAACGGGCCAGGTAGCTATGATAGCCGTCCAGGGGCCAAGGGCGCTAGATGTGCTAACAGCTGTATCCAAGGCCGAGAGGCCCCTAAGGAGCTTGAGGTGGCATGAGTTCACCGAGGGGCAAGTAGCTGGCGTAAGCGCCCTCATAGCTAGGATGGGCTACACTGGCGAGGATGGCTTTGAGCTCTACATATGGGGTGCAACACCAGGGGAGCCTGAGAGGGCCCTAAGGGCCTGGGAGGCCATCCTTGAAGCTGGTCGTGAGCTTGGGATTAAGCCCTGTGGGCTTGGGGCTAGGGATACGCTAAGGCTTGAGGCTGGCTACTGCCTCTACGGCCCAGATATAAATGAGCAGACCACGCCAGTTGAGGCAAGGCTTGATTTCGCTGTTAAAATCGAGAAAGGCCAGTTCATAGGCCGTGAGGCCATAAGGAGGCAGATGCTGAAGGGCCCTAGGAGGCTGAGGGCCTGCCTTAAGCTGCTTGAGAGGGGGGTGCCGAGGCAGGGCTACAAGGTCCTAGATGAAGCTGGCCGTGAGGTCGGGCATATAACGAGCGGCACCTTCTCGCCCCTCCTCAGGCGTGGCATAGCCATGGCCTACCTACCGCCAGAGCTAGCCAGGCCTGGCCTAGAGGTCCTAGTGGACCTAAGGGGCCATAGGAGGGCGAGGGCCGAGGTCGTTGAGCCACCCTTCTACGATACAAGCAAATATGGGCGTAGGAGGAGGGCCAGCTGAGGTGGTAGCCAATGGCCAGGTACGAGGTCCCAGATGGCCTGTACTACACACGAGAGCACGAGTGGGCTAAGGTGCTTGAGGATGGCACGGTCCTAATGGGCATAACGGATTACGCACAGGAGAAGCTACACGACGTAGTAAATGTTGAGCTACCAGAGGTAGGGGCAAGGGTAAGGCAGATGGAGGCCTTCGCCAGCGTTGATAGCGTTAAGGCCACTAGCGAGGTATACGCTCCAGTATCAGGTGAGGTCATTGAGGTGAATGAGGAGCTCCTGGCGAGGCCAGAACTCCTCAACCAGGACCCATATGGCCGGGGCTGGATAGCACGCATAAGGCCAGCTAGCAGTGAGGAGCTCCACGGGGAGCTAGAGGCCCTCATGACTGCTGATGAATACGCTAGGTACATAGAAGAGTTAGAGGGCAAGCGTGTATAGCAAGGTTTTTACGGGTAGATTAAGGGCTAGTAGGGAAGGGGCCGTGGTCTAGCTTGGACTAGGATGCCAGCCTGGGGCGCTGGTGGTCCCGGGTTCAAATCCCGGCGGCCCCACCACCACTGACCAAAAGAAGCCCACAGCCCTCGCTCATACCTCATAAAGCTTCCCTAGATGATTGCGATGAGGGTGAATGGCCTCCTCTACTGAAGTTATAATGGTATTCTGGCCCTGACTACCAACCTCTGTTACGGCCTTCCTCGGCCCTTAGCTATGGCCCATAGCACTAGGTCTACCTCTTGCGGCTTAAGCCTGCACTTCTGCCTTAGCGTGTTTGCCAATTC
>DQYM01000027.1 GCA_011040545.1 Candidatus Bathyarchaeota archaeon
TATAACTGGCAGTACCCGCTCAAAGGCCCTGAATAGGGCAAACTTAGTGCCTGGGTGCCTGTGCTCAAGCCTATTCAAGAAGATCCTAATCTCATTCCTAAGCGAGGCCCTAGCGTATGGGCATGGTGTCTTTGGGCCAGTTAGGCCATGAATATAGGCGTAGAAGGCCGTCTCCCGCTCTGGTATGAGGCAGAAGGGCCTTATGCGTGATACTAGCCTTGGGTGCTCTGCCCTCGTGGTCGGCTTGAAGCGCACCAGCCTTATCAGGTTGTTCCTGAGCATGTTCATGAGCCATGCCTGCACCATGTCATCTAGGTTGTGAGCCACGGCTACTACATCCGCTCCTAAATCACGGGCCACCTGGTTGATTGCCCTCCTCCTCAGGACGCCACAGTAGGCACATGGGTCTAGTGCCCCACGCCTCCCCTTGAGGCGCTCAAGCACCTCTGGCAGGGAGGCCCCGTATAGCTCCCTGAAGCTCACGACCACGTGCTCTACGCCTAGCTTCTCACAGAGCTTAGATGCCTGCCTTAACCCTTCCTCCCTGTGGGCCCCTATCCCCTCATCAACTGTTACAGCTAGGAGCTCCGACCTCGGGTAATCACGCTCTACCTTAGCCAGGGCGTGTAGGAGCGAGGAGCTATCCTTCCCACCTGAGAGGGCAACTAGTATCCTATCCGATGGGCCAAGCATATCGTACCTCCCTATGGCCGTCCTGACACGCCTTATGAAGCGCTCTAGGAAGCAGCTAACGCATAGGGCCTCACTGCTGTAGTGCAGCCTTATGGCTGCCTCCCTCCTGCCACACCTGCTGCACAGGACCATCCCAGGGCCAGGGGGGGAGCTCAAGCTAAAACTTACCCCCGCCCCTGTCTAGCAGATGGCCAAGCCAGCTAGGAGGCCTGAGGTAAGGGAGGTCGTCTACGATGAAGGCCACTGGGAGCTGCTTAGGTCGCTTAGGGCTGAGGCAGCTAGGGTCATGGAGGTCCTTGAGGCCAGGGGCATTAGGTGCATAGTGCATGGCAGCATAGCCAGGGGGGACGTAAGGCCAACTAGCGATATAGATATATTCGTGCCAAGCCCACCTCCATCTGCTATAATAGAAGCTGCCCTTGAGCTAGCTGGCCTAAGGCCAAGGAGGCGTATTCTAGTCCAAGCTACACCAGCCTACGTGCCAAAAGCCTACATAGAGCTAAGCGATAGGCTTTGCGTTTCATTCCCGCTAGCCAAGATGAGGAAGGTAGAATGGGAGTTCTATGCCTTCGGTGGCAAGCTAGATCTAGCTGGCCTTAGGGCTGGTAGGAGGGTACCTGGAGTTGATAAGAGGCTCATGCTGATAGAGCCAACCGAGCGAGGGCACGTGGAGAGCTCTATAATTGGCCGTGAAGGCCACGTGGCTAGGCTGCTTGGCATCTCCATAGAAACGGTCCTAGATAGGGAGCGAGCCCTCCTCAGGAGGGATGAAGTCGGCAGGACGGGTGTCTTCCTGAAGCGTGAGCTAGGGCCAGATGAGGGCTTTGAGGCCGTTCTAGCAGAGATAGCATCTGAGAACCCAGCCGTAAGGAGGAGGCTTAGGGAAGCTTAGCCATATAAGTGCCCTTTCCACTGGCCAATAGGAGGCTTGGCAAGTGGATGAGCGCCTTAAGATGGGCCTAAGGCTCTGCTGGAAGGCGGCTGGCACCCTGCTAGGCCACTTGGGCTGGTCTAAGCTAGGCCTCGTGGTCTTTGGAGATGGCTCCATCCTCAGCTCAAAGAGCGCCCTCATACCACCAGAGGCCCTGCTCCTAGCCCTAGCCCTCCGTGCTCGTGGGCTAGGCATGAATGCCATTTTAATGCTTAATGCTAGGAGGGAGCACGAGCTCAACCTCGCTAGGGAAGAGGGCCTAGCCTTCCTAAGGGAGGTAGCAGGGGGACCTGAGCCACTTTACTTTGGTGCTCTAACCGAAGGGCCACTTAGCTCCCTGGATAGGGTTAAGCTGAGCTTAGACTGGCTATCGGCTAACCCAGGCACCCTAGCCAAGCTAGTTGAAGATGCAACCCCTTTGAAGAGGAAGATA
>DQYM01000117.1 GCA_011040545.1 Candidatus Bathyarchaeota archaeon
AATACTGCCTACTAGGAACTTCAGGGAGGGTTTCTTTGAAGAAGCAGAAGCCCTTACTGGTGAGAAGCTGGTAGTTGAGCTAGGAGCCCGTAGGAGGGCCTGCTACGGCTGCCCAATTGGCTGCGCAAGGGTCCTCGTGGAGAATGGCCGTGAGATAGGTGCCCCTGAGTATGAAACCATGTGGGCATTTGGCCCCCAGTGCGGTATCAGCGATTTAATGGCTATTGTAAAGGCCAATGAGCTATGCAATGAGCTTGGCCTAGATACTATATCGCTTGGCAATGCCATAGGCTTCCTAATGGAGTGCTATGAGAGGGGCTTACTAGCTGGCCGTGAGCTAGGTGGCCTTGAGCTTAGCTGGGGCCGTGCTGACCTACTGCCCAAGCTAGTGGAGCTAACGGCCAAGAGGGAAGGCATAGGTGCCCTCCTGGCCCTAGGGGTGAAGCGCATGTCAGAGCAGATAGAGGGCTCCGATGCCTTTGCCATACACGTTAGGGGGCTTGAGCTACCAGCCTACGACCCAAGGGGGGCCAAGGGGATGGGGCTTGCTTACGCTACATCAAATCGTGGTGGCTGCCACCTCAGGGCCTACATGGTCATGAGCGAGGTCCTCAGCATGCCACGATACTTGGACCCGATGAAGGTAGAGGGGAAGGCAGAGCTCGTGAAGAGGCTTCAGGATGTATTTGCCGTCCTAGATAGCATGGTCATGTGCAAGTTCACGGCCTTCGCCCTCTTTGAAACGCTTAACTACGAGCCAAAGTGGTACGCCCGCCTCTTGACGACAGCAACTGGCTTCTACTTTGATGATGAAGAGTTCCTTAGGGCTGGTGAGAGGATATTCAACCTAGAGAGGTTATTTAACGTGAGGGAGGGGCTTGGTGGCCAGCACGATAGGCTGCCAGCTAGGCTAGTAGAAGAGCCCATGCCATCTGGGCCTGCAGAAGGGCACGTAGTTGAGCTTGATGCCATGCTCCAGGAGTACTATGCCATTAGGCTCTGGGACCCACTTGGGAGGCCAACTGATAGGCTCCTAATGAAGCTGGGCATAATAGAGGAGCCCCGCTGGCCAAAGCTACAAGTAGCCCTAGACCTAAGGGACCTAGGGGAGGCCCTTAGGATAGCTGAGCTAGCCTACAGGGCTGGCGTAGATTGGATTGAGGCTGGCACGCCACTAATAAAGAGCGTTGGCATGGAGGCGGTTAGGGCACTCAGGCGTAGGCTACCTGGTGCTACTATAATTGCCGACCTAAAGACCCTTGATACAGGCTGGCTTGAAACAGAGCTAGCTGCCCAGGCAGGCGCAGATGTAGTAGCCATATCTGGCCTTGCACACGACAACACCATAAGGGATGCCGTTGGCTGCGCTAGGAAGTACGGCGTAAAGGTGATGGCCGACCTACTCCAGGTCCCAGACCCACTGAGGCGTGCAAGGGAGCTTGAGGCCCTAGGCGTGGACTACATATGTGCCCACACGGGAATTGATGTCCAGAGGGATAGGGCTGAGGAGATAGATAGGAAGGTCGCTATGCTATCACGCCTAGCTAGGTCCCTAAGGGTCCCCTTAGCAGCTGCTGGTGGCATAAGGGCAGATACGGCTAGGAAGGTGGTGAGGGCAGGGGTAAAGATAGTTGTAGTTGGTGGGGCCATAACGAGGGCAGCAGACCCAGGGAGGGCCGCAAGCCTAATACTAAGGGCCATAAGGGAAGCAGCTAGCCAAAGCGGACCTCCCTGATGGCAACGCAACGGTAGTAAGGTCATCTTAGCTTATTAGGGGGCCATAGAGCTCCTTAACTACAATAGGTGTGCTGCCTCCTCGGCCTGAAATGAATTCCCGCTTGACTTCTTTTTTCAGGGAAGCAGGAGATTGGAGGAGAGCTGTGGTGGACCGGCCGGGATTTGAACCCGGGACCTCCGCCGTGCGAGGGCGGCGTCCTACCAGGCTAGACGACCGGCCCCTCTGGTAGCGCCTGGGCGCCAGGATTATATAGACTTTTATTTTCCTCGGAGGCCCCTTGGAGGACCGTGGAGCGTGAATTCGGGCGCCACCCGAGC
>DQYM01000064.1 GCA_011040545.1 Candidatus Bathyarchaeota archaeon
GGAAGATGATAGGTGGAGGGCAGTTAGGGACCTAACGGATGAGGAGAAGGAGCGCCTCCTAGAGGCCCTAAGGGACTTCCTAGCATCAAGGGGCCACCCACCGAGCATAGTTGATAGGCTCGTTGGCACTGTCTACACGCTCACTAGGGAGGAGCCCTGGACGCCACTAAGGGATGCCCGTGAGTTCAGCTCCCTCCTCAACGCCTGCGCCAGAATGGAGAGGCCAGACCTAGGCGTAGCCATATGCATGGGAGATAGATCTAAGGCCCTTGAGGAGGCCATGGAGCTCTTAAATGAGTATAGGTCCACGCTAGCTGGCCACGTAGCTAGGGCGCTTAGCGAGCCTGGCTTCCTTGAGGAGAGGGAGCACATAATAGTGCTACACGGTAGGGATGCCATAAGCGATAGGGTTATCGCACCTGTAGCCTCAATACTATCATCAAGCATGGTCGGCAAGCGGAAGCCCCTGGTAGCCTATGCCTTCTCAGAGGATGGCGAGATGGCTAAGGTATCCGTTAGGCGACCTCCCGACCTCGTGGGCCTAGACGTAGGAGCCGTGCTGAGGGAAGCTGCTGAAGCCTGCTCTGGCCTCGGCGGTGGGCATGATGTTGCTGCGGGGGCCAGGGTCCCGATCTCAGAGCTTGAGAAGTTCCTATCCCTCGTAGATGAGCTAGTCGGGAGGGCCATGAGGGCATGAACGCCAGAAGGGCCTTTGAAGCCCATTTAAGGCTGAGCTACTCAAGCGAGGGGGAAGCTAAGGCCATATATGATGCAGTAGCACCAGATAACAAGCCCCTCCCCCCTGGCCTTAAGATAGAGATGGCCCTAGATGGCCGTGAGCTCCTAATAGATGTTTCCTGCCTGAGGGGGCTTGAGAGCCTCTGGGCTACGCTTGACGACTTCCTATCCTGTATCCAAGTTGCTGAGAGGGCCTTAAGGGCTATCTCAGGATCCTAGACCAGCTAGGGCACCAATTTATACCTGGCTGGCCCTAGGCCCCCTGGCTATGTGCATAGAGGTCGTCTTCCTAGGCACATCGGGGAGCATCCCAACGCCTGAGAGGAGCTCGCCCTCCTTAGCCGTGAGGAGGAAGGGTGAGCTCTTCATATTTGATTGTGGTGAGGGGGTGCAGAGGCAGCTCCTAAGGGCTGGCCTTGGCTTCCCATCAAGGCTTAGGGTATTCATAACGCACCTACATGGCGACCACGTATTCGGCCTCCCTGGCCTCATCCACACGCTAACGCTCTTGAACAGGAGGGAGCCACTAGAGGTCTATGGCCCACAAGGCATATCTAGCTTCCTAAGCTGCATAAGGGAAACCGTTGGCCTAAAGCCTTGCTTTGAGCTGCTGGTCCACGAGGTAGGTGCAGGCGTGGTCCTAGATGGCCCAGATTACGTGATTAAGGCTACCTGGGTAAACCACTCAGTACCAACCCTTGCCTACGCCCTTGAGGAGAAGCCAAGGCCAGGTCGCTTCTACCCAGAGAAGGCCAGGGAGCTTGGCGTGCCAGAGGGGCCACTTTGGAAGGAGCTCCAGCTCGGCAGGCCAGTTAGGACGCCAGATGGAAGGCTCGTGAGGCCAGAGGATGTAACTGGCCCACCGAGGAGGGGGCTCAAGGTCGTTTTCTCTGGCGATACGGGCTTCTCAGAGGCCTTAGTTGAGCTGGCCAGGGGGGCTGACCTCCTCATACACGAGTGTAGCTTCAGCGATGATGAAGCAGATAAGGCTGCGCTCAGGACGCACTCCACGCCTAGCATAGCAGCTGAGGTCGCCCTTAGGGCTGGGGTGAAGAAGCTAGTCCTAACGCACATAAGCGCTAGGTACAAGGACCCAACTTGCCTCCTTGAGCAGGCCAGGGCGAGGTTCCCAAATGTAGTTATCGCTGAGGACCTCATGCGGATAGTGCTTAAGCACGAGGATTAGGCAGCATATAAGGGCCTGGATTAACCCCTCACGGGGGCTGCCTTGGTGGTCCAGGCTGATGTAGTTAGGGAAGGGGATGATGTCCTCATCTACTTGGACCTAAGGAGGA
>DQYM01000231.1 GCA_011040545.1 Candidatus Bathyarchaeota archaeon
CTTCGCTACTGGCCCACTAACTGGTACTGCCTTCCCAAGCTCTGGTCGCTGGGCAGCATATGCTAAGAGCCCGCTAACAACTGCCATCTGGGGAGAAGCCCACTCAGGTGGCCACTGGGGCCCTGAGCTTAAGTACGCTGGCTACGATGCCATAATAGTAACTGGCAGGTCGGAGAAGCCAGTTTACATATGGATTGATGATGGACAGGTTGAGATAAGGGACGCAACTCACCTCTGGGGTAAGGATGTCCTTGATACAGATGAGATGATAAAGCAAGAGATAGGCGATGAAACCGTTAAGGCCATATACATAGGGCCTGCTGGTGAGAAGCTCGTTAGGCTTGCCTGCATAATGGATAGCCTGTACAGGGCTGCTGGTAGGTGTGGCCTAGGTGCCGTAATGGGCTCTAAGCGCCTCAAGGCCATAGTATGCCGTGGTGGCCAGGATATAGAGGTCGCAAAGCCAGATGAGTTCCTAACCGTTGTAGATGAGCTTGTTGAGAAGATGAAGGATAACCCAATTACTGGTGAAGCACTGCCGATGTACGGCACGGACGTGCTAACGAACATAATTAATGCTGCTGGCGGCCTACCGACCTTCAACTTCCAGCAGGGCTGGCACCCAGAGGCCTGGCGTAACTCTGGCGAGCACATGAGGGCTACCATACTCATAAAGAACCGTGGCTGCCGATTCTGCTGGATTAGGTGTGCTCGCTTCTGTGCTATAACATCTGGCCCCTACGCTGGCGTAGTTGGAGAGGGGCCTGAGTACGAAACCGTCTGGGCCTTCGGCTCCCAGTGTGGCGTCTTCAGGCTAGATGCCATACATGCTGCTAACATGCTCTGCAATAAGTACGGCCTAGATACCATCTCAACTGGTAACCTAATCGGCTGGGCTATGGAGCTCTACGAGCGTGGTATCCTGACCAAGGAGGATACAGATGGCCTAGACCTGCACTTCGGGAACCACGAGGCTATGGTGGAGCTCATAGAGCGTATAGCGCTGAGGAAGGGCAAGTTCGCAGACCTACTGGCTGAGGGGCCCCTTAGGGCTGCTGAGAAGATAGGCAAGGGCTCTGAGAGGCTCTTCATGGGCGTTAAGGGCCTTGGCCTACCTGCCTATGGCCCAAGGGCCTTCTGGGGCCACGCACTAGCCTACGCCACTAGCGTGAGGGGAGGCTGCCACCTAAGGGCCTACATGATAGCCCCAGAGGTCCTGGGCGTGCCGAAGAAGATGGATCCACTTACCACCGAGGGCAAGGCTGAGATGTGCATATTCTTCCAGAACTACTTTGCCTTCGTAGATAGCTCCTTGGTGTGTAAGTTCGTTACATTTGCCCTCACGCCAGATGACTTCGCTAGGGCCATGACGGCCTGCACTGGCTGGGAGTGGACGGCTGATGACGTGCTTAAGACAGGCGAGCGCATCTACAACCTAGAGCGCATGATACAGTGCCGTGAGGGCGTGGGCCGTAAGGACGATACGCTGCCTGAGCGCTTCCTAAAGGAGCCTGCTCCAGTTGGGCCAGCTAAGGGCAAGGTAGTGCCCCTTAAGGAGATGCTAGATGAGTACTACACGCTGAGGGGCTGGGATGTTGAAACTGGCATACCAACGCCAAGTAAGCTACGTGAGCTTGGCCTTGAGAAGGAAGCAGAGCTCGCTGAAAAGCTCATAAAGGAGGCTAAGAAGTAAGCTGAGCCCATACCCTATTTTTTAAGCCTTTTTACCCTAGCCACCTAGTACTGACTGGGCATGAGGGTACGTGTTAGGGCCTTTGCTACCCTAGCCAGCCTGCTTGGGTCTAGTGATGCGCTAGTTGAGCTACCAGATGGCTCAAGCGTAGGGGACCTGTTGGCTAGGCTAGTTGAGCTCTACGGGAGGGCACTTGGGGAGGCCCTATTTGACCAGGATGGTGGCCTAGCTAAGTACGTGAAGGTAATGGTAAATGGAAGGGACATAGATTTCCTCTCTGGCTTGAGCACGAAGCTCAAGGATGGCGATGAGGTATTCATCTTCCC
>DQYM01000099.1 GCA_011040545.1 Candidatus Bathyarchaeota archaeon
CAATGTACTAGCCTCCTATGGCCTCGGTGGGCAGCATAAGCCAAGTGAGGGCGTGTTCGTAGGCAGCCTTAAGCTCTCTGGCATGGCCATGTATCTAGCCCGTGATGCCATCATGGTGCATGGCACGCTCCTAGTTAGTGCTAACCTCAGCAGCCTCCGTGAGGTCCTATACTGCAAGTACGAGGTTGCGAACCTATTGGATCTACTTGGTTCGGGGGCCGAGCTAGGGGAGCTTGAGGCCCGACTTGCCTCCAGCCTAGCTAGAGCCTTCGGCGTGGAGCTAGTTGAAGGGGGGCCTAGGCTAATTGAGCTATCCCTGGCCTCTGTCCTCAAGGGCGAGGTACGGGCCTGGGCCGAACGCAAATAAGGCATGGGGCCAGTGGCTCGTGGAGGGGGAAGATGAAGGCAGCAGTGCTCGTGATAGACATGCTTAATGACTTCGTTAAGGGCTCCCTCAAGGTTGCTGGGGCGGATGAGATAGTACCTAGGATAAGGGAGCTCCTGGCCTGGGCTAGGGAGAAGGGGATGCCAGTGATATACGCAAATGATGCACATATAAGGGGCGTGGATGCAGAGCTGAAGCTCTGGGGCCAGCACGCCATAAAGGGGACGTGGGGAGCAATGGTCGTTGAGGAGCTAAAGCCTGAGGAAGGGGACTTCGTGGTTGAGAAGAGGCGCTATAGTGCTTTCTTTGGTACCGACCTAGATCTACTGCTGAGGGAGCTAGGCGTGGATACGCTCATACTAACTGGCCTAGTTACAAACGTATGCGTCCAGCATACAGCAGCAGATGCCTTCTACAGGGGCTACAAGCTAATAGTGGTATCCGATTGCTGTACTGCCCTAACGGATGAGGACCATGAGATGGCCCTTGAGTACATGAGGCGTGTATATGGGGCCGAGGTCAAGAGCGCAAGGGAGGTCATGGAGGGGATCTAAGTTGCCAAGGCGCCTATTCTACGTAGCTACAGATGAGGAGATAAAGAGCGGGAAGGCAACTGATATCTACTTCATAAGGACGAAGCGCATACTTGAGGCCAAGGGCCTAGATAAGGTAAGGGTCGTAGCTGAGGTAACGCCTAGCAAGCTCCCTGAGCGCTGGCCCTGGGCCATCCTATGTGGTACTGAGGAGGTAGCTAGGTTATTTGAGGGGATCCCTATTGATGTATATTCAATGCCAGAGGGGACCTTATTCTTCACGAGGGATAGGAAGGGGCTTAGGGTACCCGTTATGTTCATAGAAGGCCCCTATGGCGATTTCTGCGTCTATGAAACGCCCATGCTTGGCTTGCTCTGCCAGGCAACTGGCGTGGCCACGAAGGCAGCCCGTGTTAAGAAGGCAGCAGGGGATTGCCTAGTCGTGTCCTTTGGCACGAGGAGGATGCACCCAGCCCTAGCACCGATGATAGATAGGGCTGCCTATATAGGGGGCCTAGATGCCGTTTCAAACGTAGTTGGGGCAGAGGCCATAGGCCAGAAGCCAGTTGGAACGATGCCCCATGCGCTTATAATAGTAATGGGCGATCAGGTAAGGGCCTGGAAGGCATTTGATGAGGTAGTTGAGCCCGATGTACCTAGAGTGGCCCTCGTGGATACGTACTACGATGAGAAGGTAGAGGCCATAATGGCTGCTGAGGCCCTTGGCAAGAAGCTATTTGCCGTTAGGCTGGATACGCCAGGATCTAGGCGTGGCGACTTCGCTGAGATAATAAGGGAGGTGAGGTGGGAGCTAGACATAAGGGGCTACAAGCACGTTAAGATATTCCTATCTGGTGGCCTAGATGAGTACTCAATACCGAGGCTGAAGAAAGCAGGTGCAGAAGCCTTTGGCGTTGGCACATCCATAAGCAATGCACCAGTAGTAGATTTCGCCATGGACATCGTGGAGATAGGTGGTCGCCCCTGTGCTAAGCGTGGCAAGCTAGGTGGTAAGAAGCAGCTATGGCGCTGTTGGGATTGCATGGCTGACCTAGTAGCCCCCTTTGGCCATGAG
>DQYM01000201.1 GCA_011040545.1 Candidatus Bathyarchaeota archaeon
AGCACCTCATCCAGCTTGGGCTTGATCTCGGATAGCTGGGCTAGCTGGAAGCTACTGCCGAAGTCCCTTGGATCAAGGGAGGCTAAGCCAGCTTCATCCTTGGCCCTCAGGGCCATTTCCCTGACCCAACGGACGGTATTAGCGTGGTAATCTGTGTTCCTTGAGAGGAATATGGAGTAGAACATGGCCCTTAGATCCCAGGGATCTATGGCTAGGCCTAGGCCAGGGAATACCTCTAGCAGCACGTAGATGCAGGCTGCCTGCCTCCTCCTCAGCTTCTTAATTCCCTCAAATGGGTTGAACCAGGCCCCGCTTATGAGTAGGGCCTCAGATGGCAAACAGCCCCTATATACTAACGTGCCAACCCTATGCTCAAGCTCAAGCCCCCTCTTGTAGCCATATATCTTCCTTAGGGAGCTACGCCCGACCTCCTGGAAGAGCGGGAGGGAGAAGCTAGCCCTAATGGATAGGAGGAGGTCAAATTCCTCCCACGTCTCTACTGCCCCTGAGCTCATGGGCTTAAATGGCCAGAAAAGGCTTATAAACCATAGCTGCCCGACGGCATCGGTGCCTGCCTTGAACTTAAGGAGCAAGAGGCGCATGGCAGCAGAGCTGCTGGGCGTGGGTGAGACACGCATATGGATTGACCCAGAGTACCTAGATGTAGTAGCAGATGCCATGACCAAGGATGAGATAAGGCGCCTAATACATGAGGGGATAATAAGGGTAAAGCCAGAGAAGGGCGTTAGCAGGGCTAGGGCCCGCAGGATAAGGGCTCAGAAGAGGAAGGGACGAAGGAGGGGGCCTGGCTCAAGGAGCGGGGCAAGACACGCTATAATACCTAGGAAGAGGCTCTGGATCATGCGTATAAGGGCCATAAGGAAGCGCCTTAGGTACCTAAGGGACCGCAGGGCCATAACCGTGAGCGTTTACAGGCGCCTCTACAGGATGGCTAAGGGAGGAGCCTTCAAGTCGGTAGCCGATCTAGAGCGCTTCATAACCGCACATGGGCTCTGGAGGAGGCCAAAGCCAGGTAGCTAGCCCGCACACCCCTGGACCCACACCTTGCATAGCTTTACCCCCGCCAACTTCTATTAGGACTTGGGCTACTTATGTGGCCACGACCAAGACCTCGGATAGGGCCTAATCCCCTGGCTTTCAATTCCCTTTGCTGGCTGTTAAGCCCTAAGGCCAGGAAAAGCCAGAGATACATGCGGGGGGCTTTAAATATCCCATGTCTAAGTGAATGGTACCCACAATGCCCTAGGCTGGCCCAGCTCGCTCAACCATCTCCTCAACGAAATCCACTATGCTATCTACTATCATAACGAGCCTCTCCACTTCCTCCCTAGTGCAGGAGCTGGGATCCTTCCTTGAGCGCCTGTAGAGCTCCTCCACGAATTCTATTTCCTCCTTGAGCTCCTCCAAGAACTTGGCTACCTCCTCCCTACGGTCCAAGGCCTCGCCCAGGGCCTTCAGGAGCTCCATCAGGCCCTTGGCCCTGGGCTCCGTCTTCGTCCGCTCTATTATACGTGCCTTTATCATTAGCTGGACGAACTGGTAAGCGCTTATGCAGGCCAGGTTGAAGAGGCCCGTGCTCAAGTTCGCATCTGCTGACTTACGGGCCTCCTGAGCCCTCCTTATCATCCTGCCGACCAGCCTCGTGGTGCTCACGCACTAGCACCACCTGGGCACATGGCCTCAAAGGGCTAAAAAGATAAGCGTTGCGTTTGCGATGGGCCTTGAGCCTCCGATCCAAAGCAGCCTTCAGAGCTCCTTAAGGAAGAGCAGGCCCCCGTAAGCCCTCTTAAAGCCCAGCCTAGCGTAGAAAGCAGGCGCTCCCGTTGGGTTGTCATCATCTGTGCTCAATTCAATTACCTCAGCGCCCTTAGAGGCCAGCCAACCTATGGCTGCCAACATTAAAGCAGTTCCTATGCCCCTCCGCCTGAAGGGGGCTGAAACCCCTATTTCGTATATGATGCCA
>DQYM01000005.1 GCA_011040545.1 Candidatus Bathyarchaeota archaeon
CAGGAGATGGTGTTAGGCAAGCTAGCCTCAGATATATATAATGAGGCAAAGAAGATAGCACCACTTAGGCATGTTGGCATAAGGAAGAGCAAGCTCCTGTACGCCCCTGAGCTGGCTAGGCTTGAGGTATCCATAGAGCACGCTATAAGCTCTGGTGAGGAGGGAGGCGAGGAGGCAGAGGGCAAGGGGAGCGAGGAAGGCGAGGGGAAAGCCTAGTTAATTACTAGCCTGCTCTAACCACACGGCATTATAGCTAATGGGCAATGTGAGAGGGGTGGCTAGCATGCAATTGATAATTAAAACTCCCCTTGGCCTTGAGAAGGTAGTTGCTACAAGAGCTCTTGAGCTAGTTAGAGGGCGTGCCAAGCCAAGGCCCCAGGGCTTCATGGGGCTCGTGATCCTAGATGGCCTTGAGGACCCAGATGGGGCTGCTAAGCTCATAGAGGATCACATACCTGAGGCAGAGTACGTGCTTAAGGTTCTGGCCACCACTAGGGCCGACCTAGAGGCCGTAGCAAGGCTTGCTGCCGACCTAGCTAGGGGCAGGATAGGGCCAGATGAGACGTTTGCGGTTAGGACGACCAGGAGGGGGAAGCACGATTTCACGAGCATAGATATGAACGTGAGGGTTGGTGCGGAGGTCCAGAGGGCTACTAATGCAGATGTAAACCTCACGAGCCCAGATAAAATCGTGTGGGTAGAGGTCATAGGGCCTACGGCTGGCATAGCTATAACGCCTGGCGATGTAGTCTGGAAGAAGAGCAGGCCAGGGAAGCCATCCGTCCTAAGCCTCCTAAAGCGCATTTCCTTTGTCCAGATGCCGTACCTTGGGGAGGGGGCAAGGCCCATGGGCATTAGGCTTGGCAGGGCTGCTCAGGCATTTGAGCTAGGCGAGTTGGTCATAGCACCACATCAGCCCGTTAGCGTTGAGGGACTCCATGAATTCCTATCTGGCCTCCTAGAGGGGAGGGAGAGCCGTTTTAGAATACAGAAGCGAACTTATGCTAGGAAGGTGAGCAAGGTCCCGATAAGGCTCCAGGACCTATACCAGCTCGTGAGGGAGAGGGCTGGCGAGCCCATGTTGGTAACGGACCCAACTGGCAAGACGGCTTCAGAGGCAGCAGATGAAATTGAAGATGCCTTTAGATCGGGAGGGCGTGTTACCATACTAGCTGGTGCTAGGGAGGGCGTTCCAAAGGGCGTGTTCAGGTTTGCTACTGCTGTTATAGATCTCTGCCCTGGCCTTACGTTCGCTACGGAGCACACGATACCTGCTGCCGTGAGCGCCATTATAACATGCCTTGAGGAGAGGGGCCTGCTCCCTTCTTAAGAGCCTAGGGCCAAGACTTGGGTGGGATCTGCCTTGTCAAGGAGGCGGGAGGCCATAAGGAAGGCCGTAGCTAGGGAGGCTGCTTGGTTACTATATACTGGCCAAGCTCATGAGTACAAGATGGCTAAGGAAATAGCTGCTGAGACGCTTGGGGCTCGCATACTGCCTTCTAACCTAGAGGTTGCCTTAGAGCTTGATGAGCTTGCTGATGAGCTAGAGGGGCCTGAGAGGGCTGAGAGGCTAATAGCCATGAGGAGGGAAGCCCTAGAGGTCATGAGAGTTCTAAGGCCATTTTGGCCAAGGCTGGTAGGTAGTGTTTGGCGTGGCATAGTCCATAGGGGGAGCGATATTGATATTGAGGTCTTCTGCGATAAGCCTGAGGAGGTGCTTGAGGCCCTCAGGGAAGCTGGCTTTACCATAAGGAGGCAGGAAGTCGTTGAGAAGCAAGAAGTAGGCCAGTTGGTCATATGCCACCACATCTACCTGGCCCTGCCATCTGGCCGTGAGGCAGAGGTCATAGTGAGGCCAGAGGTCATGAGGGGTGTAGCTAGGCGCTGTGAGATCTTCGGTGATGTAGTAAGGGGGTTGAGCATAGAGGAGCTTGAGGCCCTGCTCAAGGAGGATCCGCTTAGGAAGTTCCTACCTAGGTAGGC
>DQYM01000183.1 GCA_011040545.1 Candidatus Bathyarchaeota archaeon
CAGTGGGCGCTAAGGTGCAGTACTACATTGGGGCCTGGGGTAAAGCTGGCCTAGCCCCCTTGGGCTAGCACCTTCCTGATGAGCTCTTCATCAAATCCTATGCGTACTAGCTCAGCTACTACGTCCTCCTCGGCCTTACCCTCAGCCCTCATCTTTGATGCTAGATCCCTTATGGTCTCCCACCTCTCCCATGCATATATTATCCAGGCATCTGTCTCACGGGCATAGTAATCAGGCCTTAACACGCTCCAGGGCTTGTAGTGTAGCGTGGCCACACGTACCTCAGAGGCACCTGCCTGTTCTACGTGCTCCTTTGCAGCTAGGAGGGAGTGGCCCGTATCAGCTACATCATCAACTATGAGCACCTTCTTACCCTTCACATCTGCATTAAGTGGGAAGACCACCTTTGGCTTGCTCTTAGTCTCGCCCACTGCCCTGTAGTACTCAACTGTCATGCTAGCTACCCGCCTGACATCTAGGATATCGCTTATTATCCTAGCAGGTGGGAAGCCACCACGTGCTATGGCCACTATTATATCTGGCTTGAAGTTAGAGCGCCTTACCTGCTCAGCCACTTCCTCACAGAGGCGCTGTATGTCCTGCCACGTGACATGCACGTACCTGGCCTTAGCCAAGGCACGCACCCCTGAGGTCAGCTGGAGGCTCAGTTAATAATCATGAGCTAAAGGGAGCCAGGTATATATGCTAAGGTTTATCGGGGGTGCCTTAAAGGGCAAGGTGCTTGACGGGGGCGATGGGTTGGGTAAGAGCCGAGGCTACAAGATAGTGCTGACCTCGGATAGGACGCTGATGAGTGAGTATGGGGGCGGTATCTTCCTCGGCTTCAGCGCTTGTGTTCCAAAGGGAGTAGTGCCAGATTTCGTTTACTTCAATTTCTTCTGCCCAAGCGTGAGGGTAGGGCTGAGGGGCGAGGTGGAGGCCGCCCCCTGCGGGCTCAGGAGGGTGGAGGCAGCTCTGCTTGAATACGGCTTCGATGAGGACGAGGTGATAGTAGCTCACCCTGAGTACTTGGATTGGGTGGTCGGGCCTGATACGAAGGTGCTGGGCGTCAACGAAACGGACCCGCTGGGCATAGGGCCAGCCACCACTACGTTCACGGAGCTCCTAGGTGGCGAGGCCTACATGGCCGTTAAGTTCCGTGAGGTCGTGTTCAACCGAACGGTGAGGAAGTACGGCCCTAAGATAATAGTAGGTGGTCCTGGCGCTTGGCAGCTTGAGCCTGAGGACGTGAGGTACGAGCTAGGCTTAGATTGCGTTGTGATAGGTGAGGCAGAGGAGATAATCGGCCCTTTGTGTGAGAAGGCCGTAAGAGGCGAGCCCCTGCCAGGCGTCGTACACGGAACCGTTGTGCCTCCTGAGAAGGTGCCCAACATAAGGCATCCTACGATCTGTGGCCTAGTCGAGATATCACGTGGCTGTGGGAGGGGTTGCGATTTCTGTGAGCCCACCCTGGCCAAGCTGAGGAGCTTCCCCATTGAGAAGATACTGAAGGACGTTGAGGTGAACATCCGCTCGGGCAGGCAGCCAATACTACATGCTGAGGACGTGCTTAGGTATGGTGCTAAGAGCTTCATGCCTGAGAAGGAGAAGGTGCTAAAGCTCTTCAAGGCCGTTAGGTCCGTTCCAGGGGTCGAGCACATAGGCATGTCCCACTTCGCCCTTAGCTCCGTGGCAGCAGCCCCTGACCTGATAGAGGAGCTGACCCCGATCATAGGGGCCGATGAGAAGCGCTGGGCAAGCGGGCAGACGGGCGTAGAGACGGGCAGCCCACGCATGATAAGGATGCACATGCGTGGCAAGGTCAAACCCTTCAAGCCAGAGGAATGGCCAGATGTGGTCGTGAGGGCATTCGAGATCCTGAGTGAGAACAACTGGGTCCCCTGCGCCACGCTCATAATCGGCCTGCCAGGTGAGACGGAGAAGGACGTTGAGCTTACCATAGACC
>DQYM01000047.1 GCA_011040545.1 Candidatus Bathyarchaeota archaeon
GCAGCTGGGAGCTCGGCGCCATCTGGCCTAGCGAGGAAGTAGAGGTCTGGGCTAGCGTATCAGATGGTACTGGCGTCATGGCCGTCTTCCTATGCTACAGGGTTGATGGGGGAGATTGGCAGGAGCTCCGCATGAGCTGGAATGGCACCCTATACAGGGCTACCATAGGGCCATTTGAGGCTGGTGCCCACGTTGAGCTAGCAGTTAGGGCCTATGACATACCTGGTAATGAGGCAGAGGCAAGCGCTAGCTTCACCGTCCAGGGGGCCGAGGATACCACGCCACCGACCATAGAGGGTGTTTGGACTGAGCCAAGCGAGCCAGAGCCAGGTCAGGCATTTAAGGTGAAGGTAAGGGCCTACGATGAGGGCTCTGGTGTAGCAAGCGTCCTGATATGCTACCACGTCAGCGGTGGGGGAGAGGCATGCATCATAGCCTCCCAGGTAAGCGAGGACCTATGGGAGGCTGAGGTGCCAGGCCAGCCAGCTGGCTCAACTATAACGATTAATGCCACGGTTACAGATAGAGCTGGTAATACTGCCTACCAAGTCATAACCGTGCACATCAAATCGGGAGACGGTGGCGGAGGGCCTGGGCTGGGCCTTGATGTAGGTACCATAGCCCTCATAGGCATTGGTGTAGGTGCGATTGCCGTAGCCCTTGGCCTAGTGGCCCTTAAGCTGAGGGGGTGAGGGCTTGAGGAGGGCCTACGTGCTTGGCCTAGCTGTGATATTTTTCGTTATAGCCATAATGGCCATAGGGGCTTTGAGGTCGGCCCCAAGTGGGGGAGGTGGATCTGAGGAGGAGTACGAGCTAGCACCTGACTTCACGCTCACGGACATATACGGCCATGAGTTCTCGCTAAGCGACTTCAGGGGCAAGGTCGTTATAATAGAGTTCTTCACTATCCACTGCCCAGCATGTGAGGACCAGCTAGGTGAGCTGAAGAAGGTATGGTCTAAGTTCCACGATGGCCTATACATAATCTCCATAAGCGTTAGCCCCTCGGATACCGATGAGCAGCTTAGGAGCTATGCAGCTGAGCATGGGATACCCTGGAGGATAGCTAGGGATACTGCTGGAGTTGGAGAAACCTACGATATACGCTACGTGCCCACGCTCGTCATAGTGGATAGGGAGGGCTACATAAGGTATAGGCACGTAGGGCTTACGTATAGTGATGAATTGATATCGGAGGTGAGCTCCCTACTTGGCTCCTAAGCTTAGGGGTAGCATGAGGAGCCTAGTGGCCAGGCTAGCCATCCTGGCCATATCAATTGCCCTCATGTGGCTTGGGGCCGATCAGTATGGCTTCTTAAGGTACCTGGTGAGGGTGATATGCCCGTCCTGCGTAGGAATAGGCTAAGCCTAGCTGGCAAGAGGCTAGCAGCACAGCTAGGCACGCTGGTTGCCTGCAACCTAGGCTTCTCAGCTGCCCTGAAGACGGGGCTAGTTGTCCCATTCCTCTACTGCCACGGCTGCCCTTTTGCTACATTCGCCTGCCCGATGGGGGCCTTACAGCACTTCGTTGGGCGCCATGAAGCACCGTTCTTGGTCCTAGGCATGCTGAGCCTTGCCTTCCTGCTGCTGGGCAGGTTTGGCTGTGGCTGGCTATGCCCATTTGGTGCCATCCAGGATCTGCTAGCTTGGCTAGCTAGGAGGAAGCTCAGGAAGCTTAAGGGTTGGTCGGGGGCTGAGCTAGCCCTAAGGCAGGTCAAGCTTGGCGTGCTAGTGGGCTCCCTAGCTGCATCCTACATCCTAACTGGTACTACGTTCTGGTGGCTCGGCCCAGTATGTGCTATATTCGCTGGCGTGCCCTACGTTCTCACCCAGTCCAGGCCAGCCCTAGGGATCTTCTTCTACATCCACATGCTGGCCCTACTCGCCGTCCTACTCCTAGCCATATTCGTGCCCAGGGCCTGGTGCAGGTACCTATGCCCAATTGGCGCCCTAGCTA
>DQYM01000026.1 GCA_011040545.1 Candidatus Bathyarchaeota archaeon
ATGTAGTAAGCATGAGGGAGGGCTTTAGGCAGAAGAAGCTAACTGAGTTCACGAGCACTTAATCCCACTTATTTAAGTGGGATTAACCTGACCTCCTTAATATCCACCTCGTTATGGTGTTCAACTGTATCTCACGGGTCCCCTCGTAGATCTCCGTTATCTTCGCATCTCTGTAGTATCGCTCAACATCATAATCACCTATATAGCCATAACCACCTAGTATCTGAACAGCCTCATCACAAACCTCAACTGCTACACGACCAGCAAGAGTCTTAGCCATGCTAGCTAGGATTGGATCCAGCTTGCCCTGGTCAACCTGCCACGCAGCCTTATACACTAGCAGCCTAGCAGCCTCAATCTTAGTAGCCATTTCAGCTAGCTTATGTGAAATAGCCTGAATCTCTATGAGCTTTCGGCCAAAAGCCTCACGTTCCTTAGCATATTTCAATGCCCTATCAAAGGCCCCCTGGGCTATGCCAACGGCCTGGGCAGCTATTTCTATGCGTGATTCATCAAAGAAGTAGAGGGCCTGGTAGAAGCCCCTATTTAGCTGGCCTACTATGGCATCATCTCCAACACGCACATCTGAGTATGAGACCTCGCCAGTTGGGCTTGCCCTAATGCCCATCTTATCCCCTATCTTAGTTACATCTAGGCCCTCAGCCCCTTTCTCAACTATGAGTAGCGTCTGGCCCCTGTATGGGGGCTCAACCTCCATGTCGGTTTGGCATAGGGTTATGAAGAAGTCCGCTATGGGGGCATTCGTTATGAGCGTTTTAACGCCATTTATGACCCACTCGCCACCATCACGAATGGCCCTAGTATCAAGGCGTGCTGCTAGGTCGCTACCCCTAGCTGGCTCGGTGAAGGCACCTGCTGAGATCCACTCGCCTGAGGCAATCTTAGGTAAGTAGCGCTCCTTCTGCTCCTCAGAGCCAAAGCGTAATATTATCTCTGATGCGAAGTCGCCAAGTATTATAGCCGTGCCGAGCGTTGAATCTGCTCTACACATCTCCTCAGCTACTATGCAGTTCTCAAGGATGCCATAGCCCCCTCCACCGTATTCTTCTGGGAAGTGTATTCCTATGAAGCCAAGCTTACAGGCCCTACGGTAGAGTTCCCATGGAAATTCCTCCTCACGGTCCAGCTTCCTAGCAAGCTCAGGCTCAAACTCCTTCTGGCAGAACTCCCTAACAGCAGCCCTAATATCCTCCTGCTCCTCTGTGAACCTAAATCGCAAGGCCAGCACCAAGGTCAGGGTGGGCTTCAGCTAAATTAAATTAACGCTTGAGGGGGCCTGGAGTTCAAGATGGAGCACTACGCACACTTCATACTAGCCCTAGGCCTAGTTGCCTGGCTGAAGCCACTAAGGGATCTACCTTGGCATAAGAAGGTGCTCTGGGCCCTAGCTGCTAACCTCCCCGACATGGTTGATTACTACATCCTCATGCCCCTAGCAAGTTGGACTGGCCTTATTCCTACTTCCTGGCCTTGGTCCCATAGGAGCTTTGCTCATACACTCTGGTTTTCCATCTTAACTAGCTTGCTGCTCTTCATCCTGACTAGGAACTGGCGTTATGGGGCTTCTCTTCTGGGCCTTCAGCTCGTGGCACATCTACTGCCAGATGCCCTATCTAGCCCAACGCCCATCCTCATGCCACTTATCCCACCAGTGCACATCTACTTCGGCCAGCCAGAGCACTCCATAAGGCTATCCTGCTTTAGCCTTGGGCTAGCCCTCATAATCCTAAGCTCCAGAGGGAGGCAAGCTCAAGGCCCCTCGGCTAAGCCCGCCAAGTTCACCCATCAGGCCCCGGTAGTTAGGCATGGGCAGCCCTCATCGGGGCCATGGGGCAGTTGGAGGGCCTTAGCATAAGCCTTTTCCCATCGCCTATCTCGCTTAAGTAGGTGGGCAGGGGACCCTAC
>DQYM01000074.1 GCA_011040545.1 Candidatus Bathyarchaeota archaeon
GCTATATTCCTCAACACGCCCATCGGGCCTGACACGCCTAACCCTTATGCAGCCTTCAACCATGCAGTTCGCCACGCAGGCAGTGCAGTAGATGCAGAGCTCCTCCTGGACTATCAGGCGCCCCTCCCGCCAGAATATGGCGCTGGTGGGGCAGGCCTTAACGCATAGGTCGCACTGGGGGCCATAGCACTTCCCTATATCTATGCTTACCGAGCCACTTGAGAAGAACTCTGGAATGTCAAGGGCGCTTAGGACCTCCTCCCTAACGGCCTTCCTACGCTTCTCCTCTTCCCTCACCATCAGGCTGAATATGTCCACCGACCCGCTCAAGCCAGCTCGGATGGGCTAGATCGGCTCATAAGCACTTCGCTTAGCCCTGGTGGGCTAGGCTAGCACGACCAATAGGCTTATAACAGGCCATGAGCGAAGGGGGAAACGGGGTGGGCCCGTAGCTCAGCAAGGAAGAGCGCCGGACGTGGGTGGGCCAGGATGCCTCCCCACTTCCTTCTTCTCAGGACCCCCCTCCTGGCCCACCCACGGGCGAGGCTTTTAACCCGGTGGTCCCGGGTTCAAATCCCGGCGGGCCCGCCAGGCTGAGCTAGCGTGAAGGCAGGCTCCTCTTACACTGGGTGGGTGCCTAGAGATGGGATTCGTGGATTCCTAGATCCTAGCGAATTGTCCCATTCCTAATTAGGTATGAGGCTGGGTAAGGCTTGATCCACGCCTCTGGCCTGTGCCTGAGGGGGCTAGCTGTTGGCAGGCAAAGCTAATACAAAGGCCACTTAGGCCTGGGCAGGAGGTGCTGGGCATAAGGGATGAGAGAAGCGTGAGGAAGGGGCTTCCTGCCCTCCTAGCCACAGCTATGCTATGGGGCTCCTCCTTCCCAGCGATAAAAGTGGTCGTAGGCCAGGTCGGGGGCCTTACATACGTATGGCTCAGGGGCCTCCTGGCCCTACTTAGCCTTAGCCCATACGTGGCCGTCGTGATTAAGCGTGGTAAGATCAGTCGTAGCCTTGCCCTCGGTGGCCTGTTAACTGGCCTCACTTACGCAGTGGCCCTCTGGCTCCAGGGCTGGGGCATGGAATACACAACTGCATCAAATGCGGCTTTCATAACTGGCCTAAACGTGGTATTCGTCCACGTCTATACTGCCCTGGTCAGAAGGGCCTATGGGCTTCACCTGGCTTCCTCACTTATCCTTTCTGTTCTAGGCCTCTATGCTCTAACGGCACCAGGAGGTGGCCTTGGCGTGGGGGAGGTCCTAGTCTTGCTAAGCGCTGTCCTCTGGGCTGCGCAAATACTACTAGTAGATAGGTTTGGTCGTGAAGACCCAATAGCATTTGCCTTCTTTGAAGTAGCTCCCACAATAGCATTTATCGTGCCAGATGCTATATCTGGCATGCCAAGCATCAGCCAGGAGATCCTCCTCTGGTCCCTCTACCTAGCCTTAGCATGTAGTGATGCTGCCTTTGCCCTCCAAGCACTCGGCCAAAAGCACTTAGAGCCAGCTACATCAGCTATCATACTCTTGCTTGAACCAGTATTTGCATCCCTCTTTGCCTTCCTGCTCCTAGGCGAGATCATGACGCCCATACAGGCCCTTGGTGCCCTTATGATAGTCCTCGCCATGTTGATATCCTGCTTAATGGAAGGTCGGGGGCAGGGGAGGCAAGCCCAGCCCTCTACCCCTAGGCCCTAAACCACTTGAACATGAGGTAGTGGATGCGACCCCCTTCTTCATCTACGAGGGCAATTACAAAACGCTTCCTAACTGTCGTGGCTAGCCTACCAGCCCTCACGACCTCTGGTGCTGTTATCTGATCCCCTGGCCTCCTAACGGAAACCAAGAAGGGGGCATGTTCTAACCCTGGGCCAAGCCTGTAGACGGCGAAATCACAGCCGAACTTAATGCCAGTTGTAACC
>DQYM01000218.1 GCA_011040545.1 Candidatus Bathyarchaeota archaeon
GTAGTTGGAGGCGACCTCCTTGGCCAGCTTGGAAGCACCCCTAGTCCTAGCCGTGGTCGGCAGGCGTGGGGTTGGGAAGACCAGGGTGATTGAAGGGCTAATCAAGGCCCTAAAGGCAAGGGGACTTAGGGTATCAACGGCAAAGCACGTCCCAGAGGAGGAGTTCAGCCTTGATAGGCCAGGCAAGGACTCATGGAGGCATGCTGAAGCAGGCGCTGATGCAGTTACCATAGTAGCACCAAGGGAGGTAAGCACGATAAGGCGCTTGAGGGGTAGGGCTCTGGGCTTTGAGGACGTAGTGGCCTGGGCCTCAGAGGGATGTGATATCCTGCTCCTAGAGGGCTTTAAGGGCCTAATTGGCTCAAGGCGGGATGTGCCTAAGGTCTTTGTCGTGGGAGGAGCCGATGAGGCAAGTGAGGTTGAGGCGAAGGGGGAAATCAGGCCAGTTCTTGCCTTCGTTGGGCCAGAGGAAGGTGAGCTGAGAGGCCTAAAGGCACCTTACTTTTCGTTCTCAGAGATTGATAAGCTAGCAGAGCTGATACTCAAGCGGTTTAAGCCAGAAGAGAGGGCAGAGGTCCTATTGTTCTTCAACGGCAGGAAGGTGCCCCTTAATGAGTTCGTTAGGAAGGTACTTAGGAGCCTTATCCTGGCCTTTGCATCATGCCTCAAGGGGATTGAGGTAAGAGGGGATGAGAAGGTAAGGATCCTGGTGGAGGAGCGTTGAGGCCAGTTATCCTCACTGCCCTGGTGCTCTGCTTGCTCCTCGTGCCCCCCGTAGCTAGATCCCCCCTTAGCGAGCACAGCCCCATGGCCATGCTGGGGGAGGTAAGGCCGAGGACCTACTTCATCTGGACCTCAGAGGTAGGAGCTAACATATCAGCTCTTGCTGCCTTAAGGGCTAGCGAGGTGCCAGAGGTCCTAGCCCTAGCTAATGGCACTGGCACATGGCAGATCCTAGCCTTAAGCGGTCAGAATGGCTCCCTGCTTGCTTCCTCGCACATCAGAAGAGGCTATGTCAGGGAGATCGGCACCCTTGGAGGATATACCATCGTGCTAGCCAATGCGTCTTTAATCATCTTAGGCCCAAGCTTAGAGGTAGCACACGAGGACATATGGCCAGGGTCAGAGCTAAGGGATCTAAGGCCCCTAACGAGCGAGGAATTCGCCTTCGTGAGGACTTCATCCCTATGCTGCTTCTCCCTTGCCAACATGAGCTTATCCTGGTCCTACTCCTTTGGCGATGCCGATTTACTTGATATAGAGGCCATGCCAGGTGGGCGGATCCTGGCCCTTGAGCTTGAGAATAAGAGCTGGTCGTTATACTCCTTCTGGCTTAATAGCACGCTTGAGGCTAGCTTAGAGCTAACATGGCTTTCCTGGGCTAGCTGGGCCGACCTAATAGCCTACAACACCACTTGCTTCCTCCTAGCTGCCCTCAACACGACCACCTGCTCCCTATACCTATTGGGCCTTGGCCAGGATGAGCCCAGCTGGTCCATGACATTGGCCCAGGGGCCAGGCGTTGGCCGTGAGGTCAGGGTATTCCCCATGCCCGACCTAGATGGCGATGGCTACATAGATGTCTTCTGCTGGTCGGCAGGACGCATAAGGGTGATAAGCGGTGCTAGGGGGACAGTTTTATGCTCGGTTGAGCACGACACCGATGTAATTAGCTTTTGCCACATAGGGGATGCGTACTTCTGCCTGCTGAGTGCTGGTGATGTCCTAAAGCTCCTAAGGGTAAGCTGGGAGCTCGGTGAGGTAAGCTGGCTCTGGTCCATCAACGATGTATCTAAGGCCTGCCCACTAGCTGACCTAGATGGCGATGGCATGGTGGACCTAGTGGCCGTGAGGCGTGGCTATGTTACCTGCATCTGGGGATCCTACGATGATGAAGGGCCACTCGTCAAGGCTA
>DQYM01000237.1 GCA_011040545.1 Candidatus Bathyarchaeota archaeon
TACCTCGTTACGCCCGTAGCCACCCATGGTAAGGACAAATCGGCAGCCGTACTTCTTGGCCAGCTCAAGGACACGCCAGCAGAGCTCGTACTGGCCTAGGTTATTACCAGCCTGCGTATTGCCGTATAGGATTATGAAGCGACCAGCACACTCGTATAGCTCGTTTATGGGCGTCCTTATGCCCCCTCCCTCAACCGTCATGGCGAAGTCCTGGAAGGATGATGATGTTATTACAGCGAACTTCCTAGCCTTAAGCTCCCTTATCATGTGCATAGCAGCTATGTTGGCCACGAAGCCTATGCCAGGTAGGCCCTCTATTAGCACTGGCTCCCTCAGCCTTGGCTCCTCAAGCACCTTGATCACGCAGACCAATCCAGCTCCCAGGGTGAATAGAATGGCTTAGTGATAAGCTTTCCCCTGCTGGCTAGACCAAAGTTTAAATCTTCTTTTGATGTCTAGAGGGGAAGACACCATGTGCTTTGAGGTAAGGCAGAGGGACCTAATGGCTAGGCTTGGCACGATAGAAACCAAGGGCGGGAAGTTTGAGACGCCAGCCCTCCTGCCAGTGGTAAATCCAGCTATCCAGCTCGTAAGCCCAAGGGAGCTTAGGGAGCTTGGCTTCAAGGCCCTAATAACAAATGCCTACATCATAATGAGGCACTTCGGCGATAGGGCCAAGGAGGAGGGAATACATGGCATTCTGGACTTTGATGGTGTGGTCGCCACCGACTCAGGTGCCTACCAGCTCCTAGTCTATGGCCACGTGGAGGTAGGCCCCGATGAGGTAGTGGCCTACCAAGAGGCCATTGGGTCAGATATAGCTACCATACTTGATGTGCCAACTGGCTGGGCCAACAGCAGGGAGGAGGCCCTTGAAACGGTAGTTGAAACGGCAAGGAGAGGGGAGGCCCTCTGGTCAATTAAAGAGCGGGATGATGTGCTCTGGATAGGGCCAATACAAGGTGGCCGTTTTACCGACCTAGTGGCCTACTCAGCTAGGCTTATGAGCTCCATGCCCTTCCACATCCACGCACTCGGCAGCCCAACCGTGGTGATGGAAGCCTATAGGTTTGATGTCCTCGTGGATATGATACTGGCAGCTAGGCTCAACACGCCACCAGGTAGGCCACTACACCTATTTGGGGCTGGCCACCCAATGGTGTTCGCCCTGGCTGTAGCCCTTGGCTGTGATACATTTGATTCTGCTGCCTATGCTATCTATGCACGTGATGGGCGCTACATGCTTGAGAACGGCACCTACAGGCTTGAGGAGCTAGAATACCTACCCTGCAGCTGCCCTGTTTGTGCCAGGAGGGAGCCATCCGACCTACTTGAGATGCCGAGGTGGGAGAGGGAGCGCCTCCTAGCCTTGCACAACTTATACGTATGCCTGAGGGAGCTAAGGGCCATAAGACAAGCCATAAGGGAAGGGGGCCTCTGGGAGCTCCTAGCCCTTAGGGCTAGATCCCATCCCTCGCTAGCTAAAGCACTAAGGAAGCTAGCCTGCTACTCAGATATAATTGAGAAGTGCTCCCCGACCAGCAGGAAGAAAGGAGTATTCATATTCTCCCCCTTGGATATGTATAGGCCTGAGGTCGTTAGGTTTAGAGAGCGCCTCTTAAGGCGCTTTAGGCCACCTACTAAGCGGGTACTCCTGCTCATGCCCTATACGACGGGGAGGCCATTCAGCAGGACGCCAGAGCACGATAGCTTCTTCAGCACCTTGGTGGCTAGGCTTGGGGCTGAGGGGGCCAAGCAAGTCCACTTATGCCTGCTCGGCCTGCCTTTTGGCATAACGCCAGTTGAGCTAGATCAGCTCCACCCACTATCGCAGCATGAGTTCCCTGGGCCTAACTGGGGCTTTGAGCAATGGGCCTTGAGCTTGCTGGTGGCCTACGTGAGGAA
>DQYM01000076.1 GCA_011040545.1 Candidatus Bathyarchaeota archaeon
AGAACGCCATGCTGCTGGCCCTGGCCTGTACGGTCGTTAAGTACGCACTTGTAGATTGGGCTGGCTTCACCGTCCTGATAACACCTTGGTGGCAGGCCCTTATCTAGCTGCTGGCCCCTGAGAACAGCTCCCTAGCCCACTTGGAGAAGGCTTCCTCTAGGTCGGCTGTAAAGGCAACAAAATCAACAACCTCCAGGCTAGTTCCAGCATCTATGTGCTCCTTTAGGGCCTTCATCATTACTTCCGCTGCTTCACCTGGGCTTAGACCACCTACCCCAGTGCCCATCCCAGGAAAGGCTATGGCCCTTATGCCCTTCTCCTCAGCACACCTTAGGGCTGCCCTCGTGGCCAGGAGCACCTTCTCACTGGTGGTCCTCATGGCGGGCTGCTCCATGGTTGGAGCGTGGATCACGTAATCTACCGCAAGCCTACCTGCCCCAGTAGCGATGGCCTGCCCCACTGGCACTGGGGCGTGCCTGCGGGCCTCCTCCTCTATCTCTGCCCCTCCAGCCCTCCTTATGGCCCCAGCTACCCCACCACCCATCAGCATGAGGCTGTTAGCTGGGTTCACTATAGCAGATGGCCTTATATCGCTCGCCCAGGCTGTTATATCGCCCCTCAGCACCCTGATCCTCACGCCACCATACGATAGCTCAAGCACCAACCTCGCCACCGATGGCCCAGCTCCCACCAGGCCTTATAAGCTAGGCCTAAGGAGGCCAACTAGGTGCTGCCTATGCCCGCTAGCGTCTCAAGGGTCCCCATAAGGTTCATCATAGAGGGCGTTGAGGGGACGCCTGAGGGGGAGCTGATAAGGCACCTAGCTCCTAAGACAGTAGATGCCATACTGAGGGCTCTCCCACTTGAGGGCTATGCTTCAACGTGGCTTGAGGAAGTTTACTTTGAGGTCCCAGTTCGCCTAGGTGAGGAGAAGGCCACTAGGCGTGTTGAGAGGGGCACGATAGCTTACTGGCCAGCTGGCCACGCCATCTGCATCTTCTACGGGTCCTCACAGCCAGTAGGGCCTGTAAACCCAATTGGGAGGGTAACAAGTGGCCTAGAGCTATTTGCAAGGGTTAAGATGGGGGCTAAGATAAGGATAGAGCAGAGGCAAGGCCCCTAGCGGGCTGCCCTAGCTTGCTACCTTGTATATGCGTGTGTACCTGCTTGCTGCTACTAGCTCCAAGAAGCCACGCTTCTCTAGCTCCCTTAGCACCTGCTTTGCTACGCTAAGGCGTAAGTTGTACTTGCTGGCAAGCGAGTAGGGCGTTATTACCTTGGCCTTCCTCAGCTCCTCTAGGAAGCTCTCGTCCTTTATATCTGGTGGGAATATGTCCCCTACGTGCTTCTCCCTAACGCTAGATTGCCTCCCCGCTGCCCTCTCCTTTGCCCTCTGGCGCTTCTCCAGCTGACTTAACGTGGGCCTCTTCCTACCGCCCAAGCTCAGCCCCCTTGAGTAAGACCAGGGCATAGCTTATAAGCAGAACGCCAGCCCTAGAATACCCCACGCCTAAGCTTCATCACGGCAAATGTTATAGCAGCCCCAAGGCCTAGGAAGCCAATCCAGATGCCTACCTCCCTTATATCTGGCCACTTGCTCGGTGCCGATAGGTCAATGGACTCCCTTATGGTACAGGTAAGGGACCTCTCGCCCTGGTACCAGCTTATCTGCAGCTCAAACTCCAGGTGGAGCGGTGTGGCCTCATCAAAATCTACCTCTAGGACGGCTATCCTAGCTTCACCACCCATTAGGTCGCCAAGCAGGACGGATGTTACGCCCCTTATGTATGCTGATACAATAGAGATCCTTACCTGCTCTGCAGTTACATTAGCTATGTTCCTAAGCTCTATGGTCATCCTAACCCCCCTTGAGCCAGGGGATGGCCAGGGGGAGAGCTCCAGCCT
>DQYM01000061.1 GCA_011040545.1 Candidatus Bathyarchaeota archaeon
AGATCCAGAGAAGCTCCCCTGGAAGGACATGGATGTGTACGTAGTAGCTGAGTGCACTGGCATATTCAGGGAGCGTGAGAAGGCCGAGAAGCACCTAAAGGCTGGTGCTAAGAAGGTCCTCGTATCAGCCCCGATGAGGCCAGCTACTGCAGCTGACCTAACCATAGTGCCAGGCGTCAACGACCACCTCTATGACCCGAAGAAGCACACGGTCTTGAGCCTTGCCTCCTGCACCACTAACTGTGTAGCACCAGTCATGAAGGTCCTTGATGAGGCCTTCGGCATAGAGGCCGCCATAATGACTACCGTCCACGCCGTAACGAACGACCAGCGATTACTGGACCGCATCCACAGGGACATGAGGCGTGCTAGGGCTGCCCCCTGGAACATAGTGCCCACCACCACGGGTGCTGCTGAGGCAGCTGCCCTCACCTACACGCCGATGCAGGGCAAGGTAACTGGCATAGCCCTTAGGGTGCCCGTGCCAACTGTCTCAATAGTTGATTTCACGGCCTGGCTTAAGAGGGAGGTAACAGTTGATGATGTAAATGCAGCCTTTAAGGAGGCCTCTGAGAGGCCACCGCTGAAGGGCATACTTGGCTACTCAGAGGAGCCCCTAGTATCAAGCGATTACGTGAAGTGCCCGTACTCAGCCGTAGTAGATGCCCTAAGCACCCGTGTCATGCCATCGCCAAAGGGGAGGCTGGTTAAGGTCCTAGCCTGGTACGACAACGAGTGGGGCTACTCCTGCAGGATGGCTGAGTTCCTGAAGAAGATAAGTGAGATGGCTGAGTAGGCCTAGCAGCCTACAACCCGATTTCTTTTTCTTTCGCCATGTGGCTGGGGCTTACTGGGCCAGCTAGGTCAGCCCAGCACGGCCCCTGCGGGAGGCCAGCCCCATCTAGCGGTAATACCAGTAGCTTCCTACCTAACCAAGGTCTAGCTAGGGGTGCTACTACGAAGCAAGGTGTTCAGTACATCCTTAAGGGCCCTTAGGGCACGGCAGTTAGAGGCCGTAAGGTCCTTAAGAAGCCTCATATAGCACCTTAGGGCCCGACTACCCCTACGACCTGAGTGTATAAGGCTGTGGAACCGCTCCCAATTCCTCGGCAAGTCATACCTAGCCACATCTAGGCCACATGACCTAGCTACGTCGTAGATCCATGCTTCATGGAGGGGCTTGAGCACTACAAGATAAGCGCCTCCTGGCCCTTTCCAGACATCAAAGCCATGCTGAGTTCGCTTTACACGTGAGAACCTCTCCTTAAAGTACCTAGGCCAAGGGCTTCCAGGGTCCTCATCAACTAAGCCAACTACACGAATTCCCCCTTCTGCCCTTCTTCGTAGCTCCTCAATAACAGCTGGTTTGTTCTCTTCATGCCTAATGTCCTTAAAGCCAAGGAAGCTAACGAGGATGAGGTCTATATAGCACTCAACCACTATCAAGGCCCTGGGGCCTCCAGGACATCCTTAAGGAACCTATCTAGGTTGAAGAAGACAGCCGATGCTAAATCCATGAGGTCGGCTAGCTCATCTTCGCTTAGCAGCTTTGCCCTGGTCTCACGGCCATGTAGGTATGTGATGTAAATGGCTAGGTCCCTAGCAGGTGTCTTCTCAGCAAGGGAGAGCAGGAAATACGGGTTATGTGTAGTTATGAAGTATTGATTGCTCTTATCAAGGGCTATACGCTCGGCTAAGAGCTTCGTGTAGGTCGGAAAGGCGTGTGCCTCTGGCTCCTCCATGGTTATTATGGCCCCTTTGTTGCTCTCCACGGCAGCCAGGTGAAATATGAAGCGCCTCAGCGTGTCCGAGGCAAGCTCGTATGGCAGGAGCTGGAGGACGCCCTCTAGCTCCCAAGCCACGCTCAGGGATGGCTCGTGCGGGTCCACAGCCAGCCTCTGAC
>DQYM01000063.1 GCA_011040545.1 Candidatus Bathyarchaeota archaeon
AACGTGAGCCTCTTGTACTCCAGGCCCAGCTTAGCTAGGTACCTCATGGCCGTAGATGTTATCGCAGGTGCCACCAGTATGCCCCTCACCTTCTCCCTCCCATGTGCCTCTGCCATCTGCTCTACATAACGCCTAAGCTGGCTAACGGCATCTAAGCCCGCTACGGACCTCTTGAACTCGCATACAACCAAACGCCCCTTTCCATCCCTGGCCAGTAAGTCTATGGTGCCAACTGGCGTTGGGTGCTCTACATCAATTACCTCTAGGCCCTCCTCTATGAGGCTTGGCTCCCTAACGACCTTGCTAACTAGATCTGCTTCCGTCTTCTCAAGCGCAAGCTCCTCACGGGCCACCTGGTTTATTATCAAGAGGGCTAGGACCTTCTCAAGCACCACCCTTATGACCTCATGAGGCCTCCTCCTAACGCTCATCAGCACTGGCCACCTCCCCTTACGCAGCAGGTAGAGCTTACAGCCTGGTGGCTGCCAGTTGCGGGGCTTGTGCTTATCCCTCTCGTGTATCAGGAGCGTCCCATCTGGCTTTGATATAAGGATCCTTAAGCCCCAATCTAGCTCGCTCTTGGCCCTACCTTCATACTCAACCCTGCAGAGGGCGTAGAGCACGAAGAAGCGACCTAGTGCCTTCTCAAGCATTTCCTCCGCCTCATCTCCCTCGTAGAACTCGTACTCAGGTGGTGCTATGAGGGGCTCCAAGGCTAGCACCTGAAGTCCCCTCTGCCCGCTAGCTTAAAAGGGCCATGTTCTGCCATCAAGCCATGCTTTTATCGGGCTCCTGGTCGCTAGCGGTGGGGCTAGGCATGGAGGATGTGATAACGCTTGAGCACGGGAGCGGTGGTAGGCTTATGAGGGAGCTCCTTGAGAACGTAATACTGCCATCCTACAAGTTGAACAAGGTGCCAGGTGGGCTTGGCCTGCCTGAGATGGACGATGGTGCCCTCATACCCCTGGGCGATTACAAGCTTGTGCTTACCACAGATGCCTACACGGTTAAGCCAATATTCTTCCCAGGTGGGGATATAGGGCGCCTGGCTGCCTGTGGCACCATAAACGACCTAGCCGTGATGGGGGCTAGGCCAATTGCCCTTGCGACATCGCTCGTTGTTGAGGAGGGCTTCAGCATAGGGGACCTAAGGCGCATAATCAGCTCTATAAACGATGTCTGCGTGGAGGTAGGCGTCCCACTTGTGGCTGGTGATACGAAGGTCATGGAGAAGGGCGAGGTAGATGAGCTCGTGATCGGGGCCTCTGGCCTCGGCCTAGCTGAGCGTGTTATAACAGATGCTGGCCTCAGGCCTGGCGATAAGCTAATAATAACTGGTACCATAGGCGACCACCACATAGCCCTGCTCTCGGTTAGGGAGGGCCTCTCATTTGATGTACCTATTAAATCAGATGTAGCCCCGCTCTGGGAAACGGTGGAGGCTGCCCTCAAGCTTGGCGGTATCTCAGCCATGAAGGACCCAACTAGGGGTGGTGTAGCTGGTGCCCTTAACGAGATGGCCCGTAAGTCAGGTGTTGACATCTGGCTTAGGGAGGGCGAGCTCCCGATAAGGGATGAGGTCAGGAGCGCCTCTGAGATGCTCGGCCTAGACCCACTTGAGCTAACGAATGAGGGCATAGCCATAATCGGCGTTAGGCCAGATGTAGCTGAGGAAACCCTAGAGGCCATTAGGGCCACTAGGTATGGCCGTGAGGCTGCTATAGTCGGCGAGGTGAGGGAGGGGCACGGCAGGGTGGTGCTTGAGACCTTGGTCGGCGGTAAGAGGCTAGTTAGGGAGCCAATTGGAACTCCCATGCCGAGGATATGCTGAGGGAGCCCCCTTGCCACGTAGGCAGCTTAGGAAGGCGGTTGTTCACGTCTCTGG
>DQYM01000016.1 GCA_011040545.1 Candidatus Bathyarchaeota archaeon
GCTGGACCAGCACCTATTATGATTAAGTCCCTGGCCCTCATCGCCCTTAGCGTCTCCATCGCCAAGCTTATAAAGAACTCGTCGGCATGGTGGCCTATCGGCGGCTGGGGAGCATCATGCATGAAGCGCCAAGCCTGGTGATATGGCTCTGCACGGCTAAGTGCAACATGGCCTGCAGGCACTGCTACGTTAGGGGGCGCTTCAGGGGGCCTGAGCTGAGTACTGAGGAAGCCCTACGCATGGTGAGGGAGCTACCAGAGCTAGGCACCGTCCACCTAGCCATAACTGGCGGTGAGCCCTTCATCAGGCCAGATATAATAGACATAGCAAGGGAGGCAGTTGAGTATGGGTTGAGTATTAGCTTCAATACGAATGGGTCCCTCATAAATGATGAGCTAGCTAGGGAGCTTAGGAAGCTAGGTGCTAGGGCCTTCATAAGCCTAGATGGGGCTGATAGGGAGGTATGCGATGCAATAAGGGGTCCTGGTGCCTGGCAGAAAGCGCTTAAGGCTCTTTCCGTGCTTAGGAGCTATGGGGTTGAGTTTTCCATAGTAATGACCATAACATCACTAAACTACAAGCTGGGGAGAAAGCATGTGCTCCTCTGCGAGGCAGTTGGGGCATGGGAAGCTGTTTTCCTCCCATTAATACCATCTGGCCTGGCTTCCTCCAATTACGAGCTAATGCCAAGCCCTAGCCAGGTGGTAAGCTGCCTTAAGGCTGCTGAGGAAGCAGCTGAGGAAATAGGCTACCATGTTTCAGTTTGGTGTGCTCCATTTGCAGCAAGGGCCTTGAGTTCTAAGAGGATCTACGTGGCCCCCTGCTCCGAGGGCGTCATGGATATTAGCCCAGAGGGCGACCTCCTCCTCTGCGATACGCTTGACCTAAGGGCTGGTAATGTTAAGGCTGGTGTAGCTAGGGCCTGGGAGGAATTCCTAGCCTTTAAGGATAGGCTCCTCTCCAGCAGGAGGCCCTGGGCCATGGAGCCTTGCTCTAGCTGCCCAATTGCTAGCTTCTGCGAGGGAGGGTGCCTTGCTAGGGCCTACTTGATGAAGGGCGATATCATGGCCCCTGACCCCCTCTGCCCTTACGTGGCCTCTGAGCATCGGTAGGGGTCATGGAGCATTTCCACGAATATCCTCCAGAAGACTTAAATACTCTACGCTCTAACTCAGCTCGGTGAGGAAGGTGGCGATGAAGCAGCTGACTATCTTAGCCCTCATGATGTTCCTAATCCTAGAGCTCATGGTCATGGCCATACCACTCGGCATGGCGCAGCCCCACTATGGCCTTAAGGCGAACATAGGCGATTGGGTTGAGTACAGGGTCGTAGACGCTGAGAACTTCGTGATAGGTGGCCATGATGTCAACACGGGCGATACGGTTAAGTTCGTAGTTGTTTCCTTGGAAACAGAGGAGGTAACAGATGCATCTGGTACGACACTATGCACTTTCACATATGCTGTATGCAACATCTACGTAAACGGTGAGCTAGCAGCTGAGGAGGAGAGCTTCAGCTGGCTTGTGCCCTTCGCACCTACCGATATAGGCTTCTGGAGCAAGCTGAAGCAGGCAGCTGAAAGTGCAGGCATTGACTTCACCTATGAAACAGGCTTCTTTGAGATAAAGACGAGGCTTGTCTTCCTGGCCTCCATGGAGAACAAGGTTGATACGCTAACTGGCGTTGTAACCTGGTTTAGGATGTCTCTGGGCACACTGGGCCGTGCTGAGATGAAGTGGATTGGGACGAGCGAGTTCCTCCTCTGGTTCTCCTACTACTGGTGGATATGGGTCATAGGCATAGTCGTCCTAATAATCATCATAGCCGTCATCGTCGTCCTAAGGAGAAGGAGGAGGCCAGCCTACCCACCGTACC
>DQYM01000223.1 GCA_011040545.1 Candidatus Bathyarchaeota archaeon
ACTGCTGGCATAGATCCACACCTACGCTACCTATTCTGGCGCTTCTTTGAGGAGTTACGTGATGAGGGAGTTACGCTCCTAGTAACCACGCATTACATGGATGAGGCTGAGTTCTGCGAGAGGCTGGCCCTCATGCGCTCTGGCCGTATAATAGCTCTTGGGACACCAAGGGAGATAAAGAGGCAGGCCCTGAGGGGGGAGCTCATAGAGGTAACCATAAGGACATCAACCATGCCCATAGGCTTATTTAGGAGCATACCTTGCGTAAGGGACTTTAGGCTCCTTGAGAAGAATGGCCATGAGGCCACATATGTCCTGCTAGTTGAGGATGCGGAGAGGGACCTACTCCAGGTCCTAAAGGGGCTTGAGGCCCACGGCGTTAAGGTCCTAGCCATATCGCCAATTCACATAAGCCTTGAAGATGCATTCCTAAGCCTAACGGGGGGACTAGCATGAATTTATGGCCAGTAATAGCTAAGGAGCTTAAGCAGCTTGTTAGGGATCCAAGGAGCCTCTTAATGAACGTAGCCATGCCACTCCTCGTCATGCTTATGTTTGGGGCTGGCTACGGGGGCCATGAGTCAAGGGCCATCCCAGTAGCAGTAGCTAACCTAGACCCAGAGGGGCGCTTCAGCTGGGAGCTCATAGACTACATATTCCAGGCACCAGGCATAGAGCCAGCCTACTACGTGAATAGCGAGGAGGAGGCAGTTGAGCTCGTCAAGCGTGGTGAAGCATACGGTGCCATAATAATACCAGAGCACTTCTCAGACGATATCATGGCTGGGAAGAAGGTCTACGTGAAGGTCGTGGTAGATGCAGCAGCCCCATTTGCCCCCATGCTCATAACGCAATCCGTAACAACGGCCCTCTACTACCTACAGGTCAGCATAGCTGAGGACCAGGGGACGGTGACCATAGAGATGGTAGAGGAAACCGTCTATGGGCCTAGGATAACGACTATGGAGGGCTTCCTACCAGTTACCATGGGGTTGCTGCTCCACCTCGTCCCAATGACGCTTATCTCGCTCTCAATCTGCCGTGAGAAAGAGCGAGGCACCTACGAGCAGCTCATAATGGCGCCCATATCACGTTGGGATATAATTGGGGGTAAGCTAGCTGCCTACACAATACTATCGCTTATCAATATGCTTGGCACCTTGGCCATTGCCATACTTGCCTTTGATGTAAGGGTCAGAGGCCCCCTCGTGGATCTAGTGCTGTTCTCAACCCTCTTCCTCATGTGCTCACTTAGCATGGGCATGCTGGTCTCAGTTGTCTCCAAGAACCAGCTCCAGGCCCTTGGCACATCCATATTCCTATTCATACCATCCCTCCTCTTCTCAGGCATAATATCGCCAGTAGAATACATATCGCCCCTGGTTAGGTATAGCATCACGTATACCATGCCCATGTACTACTTCCTTAAGGGCTTTAGGGCCATAATGCTGAAGGGCTACACGCTACCTGGCGTGTGGATGGAGTGCCTCGCCCTAGGCCTAATGACAATTATATACTTCTCCCTAGCCATCGTGTTGCTAAGGATGAGGTTAGGGTGATCGGCCATGGCGTGTCCCTGCCCTAGCATGGTAAGGCAGCTGGTCGGGCTCAAGGATCTAAGGGCCATCCTGGTCCTAGCCTGGGTAGCCCTAGCCACTAGCCTGCTGCTAGCCCCACAGCTAGCCCTAGCTAGTGGAGGGGGCCAGGGGACTATGGCGCTTCCCGCTGAGGAGCAGGAAGCTGACTTCGCCCTAAGGGATGCCTATTGGAGCACGTGGGTAGGCAGGGGCTTCAACAACACGTTTAGCGTTGTGCTAGAGTACCTAGCCAGCCCACCAGCAACCGCCATTAATGCCACGTTAGATGCATC
>DQYM01000042.1 GCA_011040545.1 Candidatus Bathyarchaeota archaeon
ATATCAAGGGCCTACCACAGGATAAGGGAGGCCATACCGCACCTAGCTGAGGATAGGATATTCGCAGAGGACGTGGCCAAGATGCTATCGCTTATGAGGAGCAGGAAGATAATAAGGGATGTGAAGAAGGTAATGGGGGTGTGGCTGGACCTTGACTTCTAAGCGCTGGTGGACCACGGGCGTGGATTGGATAGACCTGCTCTACCCGCCCTACACGGCCATGGTGCTCTCCTACGTGGTCATAGGGGCCTGCATGACGCCCGAAGGCCCAATCTGGTCCCTAACTGGCCTAGCCCTGCTGGCCTACTTCCTCGGCGTAGGCGTGGCTGCACACTGCTTTGATGAGGTAAAGGGCCACCCCCTTGGCACCAACATAAGCGATAGGATCCTATTAGCAGTCGGGGCTATATCCATGGCCCTTATTGGTGCCCTAGCCTTATTTGGCTTCCTATGGCTTGAGTACGGTTGGCTCCCATTCTACATGCCCTGGCTAGGGCTACCTGAGAGCCCTAAGAGGGGCGGTATCGGCCTCTTGGCCTTCGCAGCCGTAGAAGCGTTCTTCGTATTTGCCTACAGCCTTGAGCTATTCGGTGGTCGCTTTCATAATGACTTCTGCTTCGTCTTCTCATGGGCCTTCCTACCGACCTTATTCGGCTACTACATAAATGCCCTTAGGCTTGATCTGCATGCCATCCTCCTAGCCCTGGCCATCTCCATGACAGCCGTTATTGAAACACGCATAAACCACTGGGTGAAGCGCATGAGCGAGGACCCAAGGCGTGAGTATGCGCCCTGGATAAAGGAGCCGCAGGAGGCAGTACAGGCAACGGTAGCCCTAACGGTCCTACTGGCCATAGCCCTAGCCCTCTGGAGGGCGCTTGGGCCAGTAGGCTTGATCTAGGCTAGATCAAGCTGAGAGCAGCTGCTAGAGCGCCATACTCTGCTGAAAGCTGGTCATCTGCCCAGCATATAATTAGGACATCCCCTTCTCTAGGCTTTAGCGCTTCTAAGATGGTCCTACATGCAGATGGGTAATCTACCCTTGCGTCCTCGCTTATGCTCGGTATGACCAGCCTGCCTCCCCTCAAGAACATGGTTATGGCCCCCCTAGCACCAGCCCTTACGGCAGCATCCCTTTGCTCCATCCCTGAGCCTACCTTAAGCGCCCTCCCCCTTACCAGCACGGCAACATTATGCTTCCCTAGTGCAAGAGCGGATTTAGGCACGCCTAGAACCCACCGCAAATCGGCCTTTATGCTCTCCCAGAGGGATGCCCCTTCCTCGGTTAGCTCACAGCCCCTCCTAGAGACCCTCACGAGGCCAGCCCTCATGAGCCTATCCAGTAGCGTCCTGGTAGCACCCTCACCCAGGCCCAGCTCCCTAGCTAGGCTGGCCCTACCTAAGTAGCCAGCCTCTGCTATGGCCCTAAGGGCCTTGAGGAAGTGGAGTATGGAGAAGGAGGGCCTTGGGCCTGGCCCCCTTGGTTGGCAGAGGTCCTCTAAGATGCCCCTCCACCCTCTCGGCATGGCATGTGTAAGTAAGGGAAACAGGTATTAAAAGCAGTTGGAACTCGTGCAGCACGGTAGGTAGCACCACAGCCCTTCCCCGTCCCTGGCTACAGCTGTGGCAGCGAGGTTGAAGTCCTACGGGCTCCAACGGGCCCGTAGGACTTATGCATATCGGGGTGGGCAGTAGCACCGAGCTGAAAGCAAAAATATAAGGCCCCCTCCTGGGGCCTATGGGTGAGCGGAGATGGCAGGCTCAAAGTCGCCAAGGGGTGAGTTCGCAGCCCGCAAGCTTAGGCTGAAGCGTAAGAAGTTCAGGTGGAGCGAGTACTACTACAAGCGCAGGAT
>DQYM01000125.1 GCA_011040545.1 Candidatus Bathyarchaeota archaeon
AAGAAGGTGCTTGGCCATGCCTTTTATGCTGAGAGTGGCAACCTACACCTAATGGGAGCTGAGCTTAGGCCAGGTGAGGCGAGGTCGCCCTTGGTGGTCGGTGCCCTTATGGAGCTTGCTGAGGAAGCCTCAGGGCAGGGCTACGATGTCGTGGTAGTTGATTGCCCACCAGGTGCAGGCAATACCGTGCTGAGGGCCATAAGGAAGGCTGATTTGGTCCTCTTGATAACAGAGCCAACCCCATTTGGCTTGAGCACGCTTAGGATAGCCCTAGAGCTGGTATCCAAGCTTGGGCTTAAGGCTGCCGTGGTCGTGAACAGGTCAGATGTATCCCCTCCTGGCCTAAGGGCCATTAGGGAGCTAGTGGCCAGCGAGGGCCTAGAGCTCCTAGCTGAGGTCCCCTTTGATGAGGAAGCCGTGAGGGCAAGCGTAAATGGCGTTCCCATCGTGCGTGCTAGCCCTAGCTCAAGGGCTGGGAGGGAACTCAGGGAGCTTGCGGAAGAAATAGTTAAGCTGGCCCTTGGGGCTAAGGAAACCAAGTAGGAATGCCTGATTCAGTAGTTCCCCTTAAGTATTGCCATGGCACGCTAAGCCTAGTAGCAAAGCAGATTAAGGCCAGCTACGACCTTAGGCACGTGGCCAAGGGGCAGGGGGCTACTGGCCTAGAGGGGCTGACCATATGGACTATAGGGTACTCAGGTCGCTCTAAGAGGGCCTTCCTAGCCCTCCTAAAGGACTACGGCATAGAGATCCTTGTGGACGTAAGGCACTTCCCCACCAGCAAGAACCCAGACTTCAAGCGGGAGGCCATGGAAACCTGGCTCCCAGAGAACGGCATAAGGTACGTTTGGCTTGGCGACCTACTTGGTGGCTTTAGGCGTGGGGGCTACGAGCGCTACATGGGGACGCCAGCCTTCAGGGAGGGGATTGAGAAGCTAATTGAGCTAGCTAAGCAGGGCAGGACCTGTATTATGTGCATGGAGAGGAACCCAAAGTACTGCCATAGGAGGCACATAGCAGCCTACTTAGAGAGCATGGGCGTGCGCATCGTTCATATCCTGGGCTTTAGGTCAGCTGACATAAGGAGCTTCAGGTAGTAGCTGCATAGGGCTAGGAGCTCCTGCCCGCTAGCCTACGTGCCCTTACCTCAGCTAGTATGGGCATATCACGTAGCATCTGCTCGCTAACTAGCGACCAATCTATGCCCCCTGGCTTTGGGTAGGCCCCCTTGGTCCTAATGGCCCTCGTGGGCGTCAGTATGATGTCAACAGGCACATCGTGCTCCGTCATGGGTATCTGGCCAGCCCTGAGCACCTGGAGGTCGTGAACCGTTGTTATTATTGGCGTATCTGGGCTGAGAGCTCCACACTCAACGAGGATAGCGTACTCTAGGTCGCTATAGCCATGCCCCTTGCCAAGCCTAGCGCCATCCTCAGCTACGGCCACTGAGCCAACTATCTTGAGGTCTACTTGGATCTCCCAGGGCCTAACTGGCCTAGCGAACCTAAATGCTCCCCTTATGGTAGAGGCCCTCCTTATCGCCCAACTTGGGAGCCTACTTGGCCTTATGACCAGTAGGCCCCTCCTAAGCCTTGGCGTGGCCATCACGAGCGTCTTGCCATCCCTTAGCACCATCTCCCTAACTGGCCTCTGAGGCGAATCTGGGTTGCAGAATACAACATCAGCTCCCTCATACTCCCTTAGGCTAGAAAGCCTACTTGCTGCCCTCTCGGCCCCTACGAAGTTAGGTATGCGACCTTGAATGGGCATGGGGAACCTAGCTACACCACGCTCTACTAGGAGCCTCCAGATCTCCTCCCTAAGCTC
>DQYM01000253.1 GCA_011040545.1 Candidatus Bathyarchaeota archaeon
TATGCCAGTTCTAGCTAGTATCTCAGCTACGACCACGCCTATGCCACCAGCACCACAGACAAGGGCTGTCTTCTTCAGGAGCTCATCTACCCTATAGCCTGAAACAACGATCCTTGAGAACATACGGGGGCAGTGCCTTAGGTAGGCCCTTATCTCCTCCTCACTCATTAGGCCCCTGGCCAGCCCCATCGCCCCATGCTTAGGGCGTAGCTTGCTTATGAGCTTTTAACACCCTAATTACCGACCACCCTTATGTCTGGGCCTAGTGCCCTCCTCAAAATGTCCTCTATATCCTCATCCGTGGCATCTTCATCTACGTAGAGCCTGTAGATGAGGCCAGGGGTCCAAGATACCTCTACATCTACTGGCTTAAGTGGCCTCCCCTCTAGGACACGAGCGGAGAGGAGCTCTTCCTCCCTCCTGACCTCACGACCACCTGAGAATAGCTTAAGTGGGCTGATCTGCTTCTCAACTTCAGTGGAGAGCTTGCTGCTAAGTAATGCCCTAAGCTCAAGCAGCGATGTGCCCTTCTGAACGCATATCCTCACGTTTACTGGGATTAGGAGCTGGAAGGAGATAAGGCGCTCATCTTCCCTTAGCTCCCTAACCTCAAGCCCTATTTCAACTACCTGCTCATCGTGGACCGTGTAGGCCCTAGCCTCAACTGGCTCAACAGTGTATATGATAAAAGCATGTGCGCCCCCTGCCCTAGCATAGCTTAAGAACATCTCCCTATCCTGCCAAGATGGCACTGGCCCTATCTCACTTGGGTGCTTATGTATATTGCCTATCAGCTGGAGGCCTATTGGCAACATGCTGCCTATCCTAGCCTTCCTCTCGGTGCCAGATCTAATGGAAACGGCTGTCCTCTCCTTGTAATCAAATTCCACGAGGTCATATACGTATGCAACCCCCTTCCTGATCAGCCCTACCATGAAGAAGGCCACCTCAGTAGGCTCCTCAAGCCCCCTCTGTATGGCTAGCTCAAAGGCAGATCTCTCCACAACTACCTCCTGGATTGCTGGTCCCTCGCTCTTGGCCAAGGCTAGCACCTAGCCACTAAAGCATGCCCAGGGCATAAGGCATTTCCCACTCAGCATCAATGCTTATTAGAAACCCCTACCTAACCCCTAGGGGATGGTAATGAGGGAGCAAGTTGAGCTTACTTTTGCTAGGGTTGAGAACCCAGAGAGGAAGGTAAAGCTCACAGCCTACCTAGATGATGAAATAGCTTATTACGCCATTTTAGCTGCCAAGAGGCTTGGCCTAAGGCCAGATGAGGAATTCGGCCTTTTTACACCATCTGGTATTCCAGTTAAGCACGCTTCAAGTGCGACAGTCCGTGGTGTAATAAGCAAGTATGGCACAACGTCCTTCCACATAGTAAGTGCGGATTCACCTGCCGTAGCCTGACTGGGGGAGCGCTATGGCCGAGAAGAAGCCAGAGCGACTATCAATAAGGAAGCTCATGAGGAGCCTAGGCATGCTCCTAAGGGTCCCAAGTGAATTGCCTGAGAAGCCAGGTGAAGCTGAGGAGGGCGTAGAGCCTGCCCCCGAGGGCCTAGCTGAAGGAGAGGTCATTGAGATAAGGATACCAAAGGAGATAGCACGTGAGGAAAAGCCAGCTGGAGCAGAAATAGCTGAAGTGCTTAAGCCTAAGGAGGATAGCATGGTAAGACACTTAGAGGTCCTGATAACGAGGAAGATCGGGGAGCTAAGGGAGAAGTACGGTGATATAATGGTATATGGCGATTTCCTAGCATCGGTAGTAGATGCCTACGCAGAAGAGTACGGGGAGGAGCCTTCTATCTGGGATGTAGAA
>DQYM01000210.1 GCA_011040545.1 Candidatus Bathyarchaeota archaeon
AAGTTCAGAGATGCTGGGGGTCGTCCTACCACCATCGCCAGTTACCAGCTCCTTCACGTATAGGCCACCATTGCATGTTATCCTAAAGCGGACCACGCCCGACCACTTGAGCTAGACGTGGTGGATGTGCTGATGGAGGGGGTGTGAGAGCATGCCACAATCAAAGGGGCCAAGGCACAAGACCCGAAAGGTGTTTAGGAAGCACCCTAGGGAGCGGGGCAAGCTCAAGCTTAGCCGTATCCTTAGGCCATACTCCATAGGCGATAAGGTGGTCATCAAGGTAGATCCAGCTGTACACAAGGGCATGCCCCACAGGCGCTACCACGGTAGGGTAGGCACGGTGGTCGGGAAGAGGGGGCGTGCCTATATAGTTGAGGTGCCAGTTGGCGGTGAGGTAAGGACCCTCTTCATTAGGCCAGAGCACCTAGCACCACACGGAGGGTGAGAGTTGCCGAGGAAGGTAATTGAGGAGAAGCCAATAACGATACCAGAGGTCAAGAAGATACTTGAGGAGCTAGGGCCAGGGGCAGGTGGCGACTTCTTCATTAGGACCATGGACTACGTAGCTAAGTTCTCAAAGCTAGGGCCAGAGGCAGCTGAGCTGGTGAAGAGGCTTGTAGAGGAAGTTGGCCTCTCAGAGTGGGAAGCAGTTCAGATAGTAAATTGTATGCCAGAAACCATAGATGAGCTTAGGCCCTTCCTAACTGGTAGCGTAGCCCTCTACAGCAGGGAGAAGCTGAAGAAGGTACTTGACCTATTAGACCAGTATCGCTGAGGGGACTAGGGCTTGTTTAGGGGGAGGCCAAGGGCGAGGGAGAAGAAGTACGAGGAATACGCATACGTGCTAGATTTCTTCATGCGTGAGGTAAGGGCTGGTAGGAGGCCCTTCGTTGGGCCAGTTGTCCAACTAGTAGGTGAGGAGTTCTTCACGCTCCTTGAGGCAGTTGTCAAGCTAGGTGTGGAGCTGAGGCCACAGGAGAGGATATACATAGGCCGAAATGAGAGGGAGCACGTAGCATACATAATAGGCCGTATCTCATACGATGACCTAACCGTAGCAGCTAAGGCAGAGCTACCCATAGCTGTGGAAACGATAATAACAAGGAATGAAGCTCGCTTCGTGCGGTTCTTCAATACCGCTGGCCCAATCACGCCCCGCCTCCACGCCCTTGAGCTCCTACCTGGCATAGGGAAGCGTTACATGTGGCTCATACTTGAGGAGAGGGAGAGGAAGCCATTTGAGAGCTTTGAGGACCTCCAGAAGCGAACTGGCCTCCCCAACCCAGTTAAGATGATAGCTAAGCGTGTGATGGAGGAGCTCATGGAGGAGCCCAGGTACAGGCTTTTCACCAGGCCCCGATGAAAAGGAAGAGCCTTGATACCAATTAGGCGTGTTAAGGCCATCTTAAGGGCCTATGGGCTTAAGCCTAGGAAGCGGTTAGGCCAGCACTTCCTCCTAGATGAGCGGTTAATGGAGAGGCTTGCCGACCATGCTCAGCTTAGCAATACTGACGTAGTCCTGGATGCTGGAGCTGGCCTTGGCTTCCTAACCGAGGTCCTAGCACGTAGAAGCAAGGAAGTGCTTGCTGTTGAGCTAGATAGGGGCTTAGTTAGGGCCTTAAGGGATAGGCTCGCAAGCTATTCAAATGTTAGGATAATAGAAGGGGATGTGCTTAAGATTTTCCTACCCAGCTTCAACAAGGCAGTTTCAACCCCACCATACAACATCATATCAAAGCTTATCTTCTGGCTCCTAGATAGGCCAGGTCTTGATGTAGCCGTATTAGTGATCCAAGAGGAGCTAGCCCGAAGG
>DQYM01000106.1 GCA_011040545.1 Candidatus Bathyarchaeota archaeon
AGGAAGATCTCATTTGCATGCTTTCCTACTCTAGAGAAGTAGTTCAGCAACTTCATCTCCCTAAGCCTCTGGAACCTCCTAGCCGATTGGCCACCCTTGTGGTGCTTGCCAGGCACGCCAGATGTAATGTGCTTTACTATCTCAAGCCTCCTGCCCCTTAGAATAGCGTATGTAGCCGATTCAGCATCCATTACTATTATGCCGTAGGCCTCCTTCTCCTTAAGGAGCTCCTCAAGGGGCTCTACGTAGAACTTGGAATCACACCTGTAGAGGTATATGTTTATGGGCTCAGGTGGTATGACTACGTAGGTTTCTAGGCGCTCTGTCCCAGGCCCGCTCCTCGGTATGGCACCACAGAATATGACAAGGCCATTCTCAGGTGTCTCCTTGAATAGCTTAAGCCTCTGCATGACCCTTACTATGGCATCTTGCACGTTCTTCCTCGTCGTATCCGATTTTATGTTGGATGCTGTTCCGTACTCCTGCCTTAGCATGGCTATTACATCGCTTATCCTCCTCCCAGGTGGGACGTACAGGCTTATGAGCTGTGTGCCCCGACCTTCCCTGGACTTCAGCATGTCAAGTAGCTTCTTCAGCCTGTACCTGGCCAGCGATTCACTTGATGCCCTCTGCCCTTTCATTTCAAGCCTAGCGCTTACACGGGAATAAATAAGCTTAGCCTACGTGGTGGCTGGGGCAGTAAGCTTATATGCCCTCTACCCAGCCCTAATCGGGAGCCATAATGCCTGTGAAGCGGAAGTCCAGGGGTAGGTCAAAGGGCTCAAAGGGCAGGAGTGGCTACGTGCAGTGCTCCATGTGTGGTCGCCTAGTCCCAGCGGATAAGGCAAAGAAGATAACTAGGAGGAGGCCAATAGTAGATCCAGCCTTAGCCAAGGAGCTTGAGAAGAAAGGGGCCTTCGTTATGTATAGGACGGAAACACGCTACTACTGTGTATCATGTGCTGTTTACCATGGCATAGTGAAGATAAGGTCTGAGGAGGAGCGTAAGATGAGGCCTAGGAGGCGTAGGATAAGGCCAAGGCTACCTAGGCCAGAGAAGCGAAAGCCAGCCATAGAGTTACCATTAGGCATCTATTCTAGCGAAATACCAATTGGGGCAGAGAGAACTAAGCAGAAGCCATCCCATGCTTAAGGGCTATAAAGGCATAAGCTGCCCTTTGGGCAGCCGTCATGTGCGTTATGAAGACCAATATCAGCATGCCAAGCTGTAAGGCTCCCCTCCAGGTAAGCTCAATCCAACTTGCTATGACTATTAAAGCCAGCCTCTCTGGCCTCTCAGCTAGGCCAACGCCAGCTAGATCAAGGCCAAGGCCCCCAGCCCTAGCACGGGCATAGCTAACGAGCAGGGAGCCAATGGCAGCTAGCATAGCCGATTGGGGATCGCAGAGGCCACCAGCCCAGATGCCCAAGATGAGGGCGATATCAGCATAGCGGTCAAGCATGGAGTCAAGCATGGCACCTGCCTTGCTCTGGAGGCCGTAGAGGCGGGCCATTAGGCCATCTATTAGGTCTGAGTAGCCAGATAGCAGGGCCAGGAGGGGGGCTAGGATGGCCATTAAGGGGCTTAGGCTCCAGAGCCAGTAGGCAAGCCCAGATAGGATGGCGAAGGCAAGGCCAAGGGCAGTTACGTGGTTGGGCCTAAGGCCAAGCCTATAGGCTAGCCGTGCTTGCCCCTCAAATGCCTTGACCACAGATTGCTTAAGCCTGGCCAACAGGGCCTTCCACCTCTCGCCCCTGGCCATTTCCTCGTGAAAACTTAAATAGTGCTCTATTCCTAGCATG
>DQYM01000191.1 GCA_011040545.1 Candidatus Bathyarchaeota archaeon
CTCGGCAGTGGTATAAGCCTATTCATACTTGCTGGAGTAGCCGTGAACATACTCTGGGACTCATTAAACCCCATGCCAGTTGGGGATAAGCTAAGCCATGGGGCACTTATAGCAACTGCCCAGTGCATAATGAATGGCGATTGGAAGGCCCTATACGATAGAGGGGGCTACCCAACCCTCCTGGGCTTTATATCAACGCTAGTGGCCTTCTTAGTATGCATATACATGCAGATGACCCGTGTTGAGATACCGATCTCATACGCACGCTATAGGGGCTTTAGGGGCAGGTACCCAATAAGCCTCCTCTACGTCTCAAACATACCAGTTATATTTGCCTCTGCCCTCTTCGCCAACGTCTACCTTATCTCACAGCTCCTCTGGAACCACTACAAGGACCAGAACATATTCTGGGTCAACTTGCTTGGTACCTATGGCCAAGATCCAAAGACGGGCAGGATAAGGCCTACTGGTGGCCTCGTGTACTACATGATAGCACCAAGGGGCCTTGGTGATGTAGCAGCAGATCCAATAAGGGCCGTGGCCTACCTCGGGATAATGGTTACTGCATGTGCTATCTTCGCTCGCCTCTGGCTTGAGGTCGGTGGCCTAGATCCAGCTACAGTAGCAAGGCAGATTGTAGATGCAGGCCTCCAGGTGCCAGGCTTCAGGCGCTCATATCAGGCAGTTAAGCGCTTGCTGGAGCGATACATACCGACCACCACGGTGCTAGGTGGCATATTAGTTGGCCTTCTAGCAGCCATAGCCGACTTCTTTGGGACGTTTGGAACTGGCACTGGCATACTGCTTAGCGTTGGCATAATATACCAGTACTACCAGGTGCTGGCCAGGGAGCAGCTAGAGGAGATGTACCCAGCCCTAGCAAGGCTGCTTGGCACTAGGTAAGCTAGCCATTAGTCCTTATTCTTAAGCCTACGGAGCAGCTCCCTCTCAAGCTCCTCCTCCGTGATGAGCTCACCCCTAGCTACTACATCATCGCCTATCGCTATGCTTGGCGTGCTCAGCACGTTGTACATGAGGCCCTCAATTTGCCCCTCTGGCGTATCAAGGTGAACTTCTACGTAATCAAGGCCGTACTTCTCAGCAAGTCGGCGGGCTATCTCCTTGGCCCTTGGGCACTTCGGGCAGTTGGCCATCACGAATACCTTGAGCTCCATGCTCCCTCGGCCTTCCCAGGCCAGGTGCCCTTATAATGTAGCTTGCTAGGCCCATGCCTTCAGCATAATAAGGGCCTGTATTCAGCAAAACTTATCCTTAACTCCCACCCAGCCATAGGGAGGCGGTGTACACGAGCAGCCTAAGGGCTATTACCATAAAGGTCCTATTGGATAATGAGCCCTTCCTACCTGGCCTAAGGCTTGATTGGGGCCTCTCCATCCTCGTGGAGGGCAGGGGAGGGCCTAGGCTCCTAATGGATACTGGTAGCTCAGCTAGCAGGCTCCTAGGCAATGCAGAGGAACTCGGCGTAGATCTAGCTAACCTAGATGGCATATTCATATCCCACTGGCATGGGGATCACTGCGGTGGCCTACCTGGGCTACTTGACATAACTGGCAGCATAGATGTCTTCGTGCCTAGGGAGCCAGGCTGGCTTATGAAGAGGGAGCTTAGGGGCAAGGGAGCTAGGTTGGTCGTGCTTAGGGGGCCAGCTAGGCTAGTAGATGGCTTTTACTCAACAGGCGACCTAGGGGGCGAGCACTCCCTCATAGCCGATGTGGAGGGCCTTGGCCTAGCCGTGCTCACTGGCTGCTCGCA
>DQYM01000208.1 GCA_011040545.1 Candidatus Bathyarchaeota archaeon
CCCACCTCCATCTTGGGCACCACCCCCAAGGCCACCTAGCACACCACCTAGGAGGTCATCGCTGGAGGAGAGCATGATGCCACCAACGAGGCCAGCCCCTGAGGCAGCAGGGGCAAGGGAAGCTAGCCACACGCCCCCACCCACGGCCTATAGGCCCCCCGCAGGAGAGGCTGAGCGTGTAATCCACGTTGGCCCACCGCCTAGCAAGCCACCTGAGGCTAGGCCTAGCGTTACGCCAAGCATAGCTAGGCCAACCGTGCCCACAGCCCCACCAAGCGAGAGGCCACCATCAGAGGAGAGGGCGCCAGCGTCCCCCACGGCCCCAACTACGGCTCCAGCTCTAACACCCCAGCGGGCAGAAGAAGCACGTGAGGAGGAAAGGGCAGGAGCTAGGGAGGCTGGGCGTGAGATACCAAAGGAGGCAAGGGCTGGCTTCACGGAGGATGAGCTCTCTACGATATTACGCATATTAAGGGAGAGGCGCAGGCGGTCCTGAGGGGCCTTGAGAAGGGCTCCGAGGAGAAGCGTGCTTAGGGTACTTAGCATCCTCGCCACCCTCCTATGGGTAGGCCTAGCTGTCTTCACGGTAGTGGCCATATACTATGTAGCAGCTGGTGGCGTTTGGGCCTGCCTGAGCGAGCCCCTCTTCATGGCAGATTACGATAAAGGTCGGCTTAAGATGATGATCGGCATCCTAGTGGAAAACCAAGCTATATTTGACCTCATGAACGTAAGGGCCTATGGTGTAATAACAGATACGCTTGGCAATGTCATAGGCACGAATACGACTGACTTCTATTACGTTGGAGTAGGTAGCGAGCTAAGCTTCTCCCTCTCGTTCTACTTAAGCATGTTCAAGCTAGCTGCAAACCCATCTACATCGTACCTGATGACGCAAAAGGCTAGGTTGGCCATAAACATGACGTTAAGCATGATATATGCCTACATATTCCCCACGAAGGCCATAGTAACTATCAGGGCGGATTGGGGGCCTCCACTGCTTGGCCTTAGGGCTAGGCTAATGAAGGGACCAAGCCCAAGCACGACCTGCGTCCTGGTGATGTTCAAGAACGCAGCACCATTCTGGTTCAAGGGCTACCTAATAGCCCACCTGTATAGCAATTGGGGGCTCCTAGCCGAGGAGGAAACATACATGCTGGTGCATAAGGGCGAGGAGAAGGCCATTAGCATAATACTGCCCATAAGCCCAGATGACCTTCCAGAGCACTACAAGCTCGTGCTTGAGTTCAAGACCAATATGTTCTACTTCACGTGGGGGTATGAGCATGGCTAGTGCTAAGGAGGTTGCCACGAGGATCCTAAGGGCTACGGTAGCTGCTGGGATCACCTACATAGTAACGTACTACCTGCCCATGACCTTCCTCTTAATTGGTGAAACGGCAAAGGTAGCTGAGCCCGTTATAACGCCCTTCTCTGCTCTATGCATCTTCTTCTCAGCTGCAGGCGAGCTCCTCAGGGGAACAGGTGGCCAGTACGTGCTTGAGGTCGTAAGGGGCTTCGCCTTCGTGGCCTACTTCAGCCTCACCGTAGGTGGTGGTGAGCTAGCCTTCGTGATACTGACGGAGGGCTCCCAAGTCATAATAGCTGTTGATATGACGGTGTTCTTCTTCATAATTGTGATGATAAGCCTAGTTGAGATAGCTACCTCCATACTCAAGGCCATCTTCTACTTCATAGAGAGGGAAGAGGAGGAGCTTGAGGAGCTAAGGGCTAAGCTCCTAAGGGAGCTGAGCCAGGGATAGCTAGG
>DQYM01000160.1 GCA_011040545.1 Candidatus Bathyarchaeota archaeon
CCAGCCACCCCATCCCCAACCCCAGGGCACGCTCCCTCACCTCCTTTTCGTGCTATGGCACGAAAATATTTAAGCATTTCCATATGCTTCCTGAGGTCGCCTAGGCACTAGGAAGCTTTTTCAACGCTCGCTTGAGAGCACGATGGGCCTCCTCTCCACTAGTGCACGAACTAATTTCCTCCTACCACTGTCCAAGAGGCGCCATAACGTGCCCCTTGAGATGCCCATCCTCTCCGATGCCTCCCTCTGGGTTAGGCCCTCAAGGTAAACTAGCCTAAGGGCCTCAAGCTCATCTGGCATTATGACTACTGGCTCCCCTTCAATTAGCTCCCCCTCCACATGGGGGAGGAAGGCTACGCTAGGGGGCATGAAGGCAAGTATCCTAGGCTTAGGGGGCCTCCCTGGCCCCCTCTTACGCCAGCACCAACGCCAGCGTGGCCCCCTTGGCATCTCTCCTCACAACTGCTGTGCCCAAGGCCCTTATTTACCTGCCCCCTACTGCCTAGTGGGGCGATGAGGAAAGTCAGAGGAGCCGATACGTGATGATGCCCGACTAGGCCGAGCCCCTGGCGATGATGGAGGCCTACATGCTGAGCGGTGATTGCGCTTGAAAGGGCTGAGCCAACTACGTAAATCCTTATACCTGCTTAGCTAATCAGCCCAGCGGTGTGCAGCTATGATAACACGCCAGGAGGCACTTGAGCTCTTAAGGGAGCACGTATCTGATGATAAGCTCGTAAAGCACATGCTTGCTGTTGAGGCCATAATGAGGGCCCTAGCCCGTGAGCTAGGTCAGGATGAGGAGCTCTGGGGCCTAACTGGCCTGCTACACGACCTAGATTACGAGGAAACCAAGGATGATTTCTCAAGGCATGGCCTACGCTCAGCAGAGCTGCTTGAGGGCAAGCTACCGCCAGAGGCGCTACACGCCATAATGGCCCATAACGATATGACGGGCGTTAGGCCAGAGAGCCAGCTTGACCTAGCCCTAAGGGCCTCAGATGCCCTTTCTGGCCTAGTAGTCGCTACGGCCCTCGTCATGCCGAACAAGAAGCTCGCTGAGGTAAAGCTATCCTCGCTTAAGAAGAAGTTCAAGGCTAAGGACTTCGCTAGGGGAGCTAATAGGGACCGCATAAGGCTCTGCGAGCAACTAGGCATAAGCCTTGAGCGGTTCCTTGAGCTTGGCCTTGAAGCCATGAAGGCAATTGCAAGCGAGCTAGGCCTCTAGGTGCCTAGGAACTTCTCAACCTCAGGTTGGCAGGTGCTTAGGAACTCGCAATCAGAGCAGAAATCACGTAGCTCCTCGGGCTTCTGGCGTAGCACGGCCCTGACGTGCTCCATGAGCACTTTATCCCCTACTCTTAAGCCAAGGATCTCTAGGGCACTCCTATCCATATCGGCTACCTCCTCCTCGTAGAGGCAGCGACCAGCCCTGAAGAATGGGCAGGCGTAGCATATCTCATCTGGCCCCTCAATTACCTCTATCTCCTCACCAGATAGCGCCCTCTTACGCATGTCCTCAAGGAGCTCCGTGAACCTAGGCCCAAAGGCCTCTTTAAGGAAGTTAAGGCATATCAGGTGGTGCCCCCTCAGCCTCAAGCTACTCACCTCAGCCTTAAGCCTGGCCCTTCGGGCGTTTGTAAGCTTCAATGTAGCCACAGCCCTGGCAGACTAATATCAGGATGCGATCTCCTTCCTCAAATAAGCCAGAAGCAATATCCCTGATGCCGAGGAAGCTACGGACTACCTCTGGTATC
>DQYM01000029.1 GCA_011040545.1 Candidatus Bathyarchaeota archaeon
CCTCTCGCAGAACTCAGCCTCATCCATGTAATGCGTGGTTACTAGGAGCGTAACTCCCTCATCACGTAACTCCTCAAAGAAGCGCCAGAATAGGTAGCGTAGGTGTGGATCTATGCCAGCAGTGGGCTCATCTAGTATAACTAGCGATGGATTGTGAACTAGGGCAGTAGCTAGGGCTAACCTTCGCTTCGTTCCACCGCTTAGCTCACCAGCTAACTTATCCCTGAACTCCGTTAGGAGGAAGCGATCTAACAGCGTTTCTATGCGCCTGTGCCTAACGCTGTACGGCACGCCATAGACGGCTGAGTAGAAGAGCATGTTCTCATAGACGGTTAGGTCCTCGTAGAGGCTGAAGTGCTGTGGTACATACCCTATCAGGCGTGAAACGATCATCCTATCCCTTGGCTGGACGTAGCGGTAGACCATGACGGTGCCTGATGTAGGTGCGAGCAGGCCACATATCATCCTAATCGTGGTCGTCTTGCCAGCTGCGTTTGGGCCTAGTAGGCCAAATAGCTCCCCCTGCTCTACCTCAAAGCTAATGTTATTTACGGCTACTACATCCCTGAAGCGTTTTGTAACGTTCCTCAATCTTATGGCCTTTACCTCGCTCACGGCTGCTCCCCCCTGACCGCCCCTGGGGCTCCTTGCCACATCGGGCTCCCTACCGTTCTCCAGGCCTCTCCTTACCGAAGAGCTTATAAGCATTTCCCCTCTTATTCACTAAGGTGGTTAGCAATTGTTGACTACGGGGGGTAAGAATTGGAGGTTGGAGAGCAGGTGGTCAGCAGCCTGATGAAGCTTGGCCTCACACGCTATGAGGCCCTAGCCTACATAGCCCTCGTCCAGCTCGGCTCTGGCACGGTAGCAGATATCCATAGGCTCTCAGGCGTCCCAACGACCAAGCTATACGAGGTGCTCTCAAGGCTTGAGGCTAAGGGCTGGGTTGAGGTCCTACGTGAGAGGCCACTGAAGTACAGGGCTAGGCCACCAGATGAAACGGTAGGGCCAGCCCTGAAGGAGCTCGTGAGGAGCGTTGAGGATGCTAAGTCCATCCTAAGCGAGATATACGAGCGTAGGCTTGAGATAGAACGCTCTGACGTGTGGATGGTGAGGGGCAAGGCAAATGTAGAGAGCAAGATGGTAAGCATGGTAAAGGGTGCTAGCCAGAGCATAACCCTCGCTCTCTCAAAGTTCGCCCTAGACCTACTGGGCCAGGTTAAGGACGTGCTAATGGATGCCTACTGGCGTGGCCTAGATGTGAAGGTCCTGCTAAGCGGAGTTGAGGAGGCCCCCGACCTAGGGCCAATAGATGTAGTTATGCTTACCCCAGCTCAAATTAATGCTGAGGTAACCATCATATACAGCATGGTGGTCATAGATATGTCCGAGCTCCTCCTCGCCCTCCCAATAGGCATAACGAGGGGTGGCATGAGGGACGTAGTAGGCGTCTGGGTGCGTGATAGGAGCCTAGCTAGGCTAGCCGACCAGTATGTATCCTTGATGATGAAGGTAGCTAGGGGCCTCTCATCCTGAGGGCTACTTAGGCTAGGCTAAGGTGCCTGCTGTCCTTCTCCCCTCATTAGCCTCCCGATTAGCTCAAGGGAGGCAAGGAGTATGTATATCGCTTGACCAGTTGAGGCTAGCTCCTCAACCCCCTTGGCAGAGCGAAGCTTCCTCTCAAGGCCCTGTAGCTTAGCTATCAGCGTTTCCCTTAGCCTCTGCAGCGTGGCCTCCTCCTCAACGCTTGCTGCTA
>DQYM01000070.1 GCA_011040545.1 Candidatus Bathyarchaeota archaeon
CCTCAATACGCCTTGCCTTCAGCCTCCTAGTCTGCCTTCCCATGGGGAAGCTAGTGGATAGGTTCAGCAGGAAGAAGCTGCTGGTGGCCAGGTACGTAGCCGTAGCACCGCTAGTAGCTGCTCTAGCCTTTACAAGCGGGTTCATACAGGTCCTAGTGGCCCTATTGCTCATGGATCTGCTTAGCTACATAGGCACATCTGCTATGAGGGCTCTTCTAGCAGACCTAACGCCAAGGGAGGCAAGGGGGCGCATTTCAGGGGCTAGGTCGCTCCTACTGAACTCGCTAAGCGTCCCAGCTGCCTCCCTCACGGGCTTCATATATGAGGGCGTGGACCCAAGGCTCCCTCTATACTTGATAAGTGCTTCCTCCATCGTAGTAGCCATCCTGCTAGCTAACTTGCTTAAGGAGCCAGTAAGGAGGGAGCCCTAGGCCTACCTGCCTCAGGCAGGGTTAAGGTTAAATTGCCCTCCCTAAGCTCTGGCCTTGAGGCGACATGGAGCTGAAGCACATAACGTACCGCTACAACCCACTCCTAGAGCGTAAGGAGGTCTACTTTGAGATAGACCACTCAGATAAGGGCTCAACGCCAACTCGCCTTGAGGTAAGGCAGATGTTAGCAGAGCACTTCGGCGTGGAGCTTGATAGGGTCATCGTGCGTAAGATTGAGGCGCTAACTGGCACTATGGTAGCTCGTGGGGAGGCACACATATATGATACAGCTGAGATGGCTAGGTTCGTGGAGCCAGAGCACATATTAAGGCGTAATAAGGCCCTCCCTGAGGGAGAAGGCGAGGGAGGTGGCTCCTAGTGCCAAGGGAGAAGGGGGTCTGGACTTACTACGAGGTAAAGGGCGATAAGCTAGTTAGGAAGCTACCGTTCTGCGAGCGGTGTGGGCCAGGCGTCTTCATGGCCGACCACGGCGATAGGTGGCACTGTGGCAAGTGTGGCCTAACCATCTACAAGACGGCGCAGAGCTCCAGGGCTGGCAAGAGGGGCGAGAGGTGAGGGAAGCTGGGGAGCTCATCTGCTTAGGCATAGAATCAACAGCAGATGATTTCTCAGTAGGCATAGTTAGCTCAGGTGGCGAGATACTGGCAAACATCATAGATGCCTACATATCGCCAGATGGGGGCATTCACCCGAGGGAGGCAGCTAGGCACCACGCTGAGGTCGCTGGCAAGGTAGTAGCTAAGGCCCTTGAGGTCGCTGGCCTAGGGGTCAATGAGGTAGATGTGATTGCCTTCTCCCAGGGGCCAGGGATGGGGCCATGCCTTAGGACGGGTGCTACCGTGGCGAGGGCTCTGGCCTCCTTCCTCAATAAGCCCTTAGTAGGCGTGAACCACTGTGTAGCACACGTTGAGATAGGCAGGCTAGTATGCCAGATGGAGGACCCCCTAACGCTCTACGTCTCAGGTGGGAACACGCTCGTAACCGCCTATGAGGCTGGGCGCTACCGTGTCTTCGGTGAGACGCTTGACATACCAATTGGGAACTGCCTAGATGTATTTGCCAGGGAGGCTGGCCTAAGGCCAAGGCCAGGGAAGCCACTAGGGGCCTTGGTTGAGGAGCTAGCGAGGGAGGGGCACGAGCTAGTCCCCCTGCCCTACGTAGTCAAGGGCATGGATCTATCATTTAGTGGCCTGCTCACGGCCACGATAAGGCTCCTTAGGTCTGGTCGCTACAGGCTTGAGGACCTATGCTTTAGCCTCCAGGAGGTAGCCTTCTCCATGCTAGCTGAGGTAACAGAGCG
>DQYM01000046.1 GCA_011040545.1 Candidatus Bathyarchaeota archaeon
GATGTAACGGAGCTCTTAGCCCAGGCCCTCTGAGAATAGCTGCTTTTTCCCTCCTAGGCCCCTAACACGACCCTTATCTAGGGCCACCGATACTAGGGCCTGGTGGTAGCTTGCTAGCAGTAGTCCTCATAACGTGCCCATCGGGGGAGGTCGCAAGGGAGATAGCTAACATGCTGCTTAGGAGGCGCCTAGCTGCCTGCGTGAGCATCATCCCTGGCATTAAGAGCCTATTCTGGTGGGAGGGGAGGGTTGAGGAGGAAGATGAGGCCCTGCTCATCGTTAAGACGAGGGTTGAGCTGCTAAGGGGGCTAGAGGAGGCCGTGAAGGAGGCACATCCTTACAAGGTGCCAGAGATCCTAGCCCTACCAGCCGTCTTCAGCTCAATGGCCTACCTTGATTGGGTCGTACACGAAACGAGCATGGGAGGGCAGGTAAGTTGAGGAGGCAGGCCGTGAAGGAGGATGTCCAAGCCGTGATCTTCAGGAGGGCAGGTGGCCTAGAGTTCCTGCTGATAGAGCGCTACGATAGGCCATCTGGCCAGTTCCACTGGAGGCTTGTCAAGGGAACTGTTAGGCCAGGCGAGGGGGCTGAGGAGGCCCTGCTAAGGGAGATCAAGGAGGAAGTAGGGCTTAGCAACGTCCAAGTCCTAGCAGAGCTGGGCTCGTACGTCTTCAGGGAGCCATCTGGCATTCAGCACTACGTCAGGAGCTTCTTAGTAGAAGCAGATCCATCTGAGCCAGTTAGGCTAGCCCCATCTGATGATGGCAGGGTGCTAAGGGGCTACAGGTGGGCTAGGGCTGAGGAGGCCATAAGGCTACTTAGGTGGCCAAGCGAGAGGGAGATGCTTAAGAAGGCCCTAGGGGCTTTATGAACTCCCTCTGGCCAGATAGGGAGCCGATTAGGACCCTGTAGTATCTAGAGCCATCCCTCATGTCGTGAACTAGCTCTAGCTTCCCTCTGGCTATCACTTCCTCGCCCTCCCTCGCTACATCAGCGAAGAGGCTCTCATACGAGCAGATCTCACGTAGATCCCTTAGGCCTGGGCCTTCTAGGACCCTACGTAGCTTAACGCCATATATAGCTGGGAGGAACGTGGCTAAGCTTGCATCCCTTACCTCAGCCCTAACCGTTACCCTACCTACTGGCCTGTATATGCGCTCACCGTAGGCTTCAGCCTCGCCCTCAGTTAGGACAGGATGTATTGAGAAGCGGACGCCCTCGTAGGTCCCCATGTTCCACTTCCTATCAAGTATGCTCTTGGCCTCATCTAACGTGAGGGAGTATATCCTGGCCTTCCTAGCGCACCAGGCCCTAGCTACCTCACCCTCAAGCCTCTGGACCTCAATGCCCCTATCGTCAAGGGCCTTGGACATGGCCTCCCTTACCCTAGCGCTGGCCCCACGGCCATACACCACGAGATCTATATCAGATACACCTGGCACGTGAATGCCCAATAGGATTGAGCCCGTTACGCCTAGCTCTGAGAGGGGGATGCCACTTAGGCTGGATATCAGCCTAGCTAGGGAGAAGGCCTTCTCCTCAAGCGCATCCAGCCAGGTTGAGGAGGCCATCTGTCCAAGCCTCTCCTCTGGCCTGTAGTGCTCTACGACCCTGGATACGGGGACAGCGCTCATCTCCGTCCCAAAGGCCTCAAAGTACGTTAGGTAGGCTGGGTAATCACGGAGGAAGTCAAGCGTTTCCCTAAGTGCCTCCATGCTGTACTCACGTAGTGC
>DQYM01000060.1 GCA_011040545.1 Candidatus Bathyarchaeota archaeon
CTTGGCACCTCAAAGTAGTAGTCCGTCTGGTGCAGGACCTTTAGCTTGGTGGCGCCAAGGGAGGCTAGGAGTTCCTCTGCCTCACTTAGGTCCCTTAGCCTTGCCTTGACCTCTACGTTCTTCTGCCTCAGCATATCAGCACCGACCTCCCCTAGGCCCCGTAGCTTAAGCCTTTACCCCAGCTCCACGCCAGCAGGTATGACTAGGTCGGCTATATCAATACAGCACTTCGCTATCTCATCCATTAGGCTAGTAGCTGAGAGCACTACGTGGGATAGCCCACCAAGCCCCCTAGCCCCTTCCTCAACCTTGCTGAGGGCATTTGAAAACGAGGCGTAGAGGTCTCCCTTCACCCTATCTATGAGCTCTGGCTTCCTAGCTAGGAAGGCCCTCATAGCTGTTCCCTGTATCTCCTTGAGCCTCAAATCTGCCTCTTGGAGCTCCTGGCCAATACCCTTAAGGCTTGAGCCCTCTGGGAGCTTAAACACCAGCTTTGCAATATCAACAGCATGGTCCCCTATGGACTCTACTAGCTTAGCAGCCATCCTGTAGTCCAAGCAATCAACTGGGCTTAGCCCGAATTTCTCAGCTAGCCTTAGGTCCCTTATGGCCGTCCTAAGTAGCCTAACGGTTAGGAAGTAGAGCCTATCTACTTCCTCATCCCTATCAATTACCATGCTTGCTAGCCCCTTATCGCCAGCTACGAGGGCAGCTGTTGCATCAGCATGCATGCTCATGGTTATGGCGTTCTTCCTAGCCAGCAGGGTCGTTGGCATGACGGCAGTTGGATCTACAAGGCAGCTTATTAGGACACGCTGCAAGTCCTCGCCTACTATCTCAAGGCCAGCTAGGCTCCTAACTACGTCCCTTATGGCTGCCTTCATCTCAGAGCTCATGCGCATCCTGGCCCTGAGCTCTATCACGTCGTAGCCAAGCAGGTAGGCACCTATGATGGCCCACCTAACTTGCTCTGGGCTCCTGCTATCACAGCTGACGAGGAGCTCCGAGGGGCCTTCCTCCGCACCTGAGAAGGGGCTTATGATGAGCTGGCCCCCTCTCGCCTCCCTTATGGCCAGTAGGGTGCCCTTCCTCACGCCATACTTCTTGGCCCAGGACTTGGGGAGGGATACAACTAACGTGCCCTTCCCGACCTCCTGCACCTTCCTAAGCTTCATCGCCACTAGGGATTGGAGCACGCAGGTTTAAGAAGGCTAGTGGCCTGTGGGAGGCAAGGCTGGGCAGGATGAAGCAGTCAACGAAGGTGCTGATAGCTGCTAACTCCCTGAGCGCTGCGGGCTGGGGCCTCTGCTGGAGCTACCTCTATTATAGGCTAACCGACCTAGGGGCTAGCTACCTACAGCTCTGCCTCATGGACTCCTTGGCTGCCATAACCTACCTCCTCTCACGCCTATGGGGTGCCCTCTCAGATTACTACGGGCGTAGGAAGCCATTTATGGTATGTGGGTTCACGGCCTCAGCCATCTCAATAGCCCTTATGGCCATGAGGAACTACGATATCTGGGCCCTAATCAGCTCCTACGTAGTTAGCTGCTTTGCCTGGGGCGTGGCCTACCCAGCCTACATGGCCGCCCTAACTAGCGATCCTGAGAGGGAGAAGGCAACTACGCTCTTCTCCTTCGTGAGTTCTATATCATGGGCACTTGGCGTATCCGTGATGGGACCTGCTGAAGCCAGCCTTGGGTCAGGTGGTGTTTTCATGCTGTGCC
>DQYM01000077.1 GCA_011040545.1 Candidatus Bathyarchaeota archaeon
AATACTAGCTAAGGTGGAGAGGGATAGGGCAATTGAAGCCCTTAAGGAGGAGCTCTGTATTGATTTTGGCTCTGGCTACCCATCCGACCCAAGGACCATGAGGTTCTTGGAGGAGTGGTGCATGAGGCATGGCTCCCTCCCAGATTGCGTTAGGAAATCATGGCGGACGGTAAGGGAGCTAATAGCACGCACACGGACGGCCAAGCTTGATACATGGGCTGAGTAGGTGTTAAAATAAAGGAGTGGTGGTCAGGCCGTTAGGACCCTCGTGAGCTCCTCTGGGCTCTTCAGGCTCTCTAGCTCCTTTAGGCTTATGGATGGCACGTTCCCTGGGCACTCGTAGTCCTCTGGCTTAACGACCAAGTGCCTTATGCCCATGATATCCGTGAACTGGCTTGTGAAGAGGATCCTTGCCTCATCGTAGTCCTCCTGCTGGACTATGTTCATCACGGCCCTTAGCTCGCCATGCTGGACCATTACCTCAAATGGGGCCATGGCAAGGGCCGTGGCCATCAGCCTTAGCTTCCTCATGAGCCTAAGGACAGCACCTAGAGGGCCACTGTGAAGTGGGTCCTCAGGCCTAGCTTCATGTGCCTCTGGTGCCTCGTACACCTCATCCTCACTAGCCGATAGGGCATCTATTGGCAGGACGAGCGGGGCACCTAGCACGTACTCAAGCCTGTAGGCCACTGATGGGCTAGTCCTCTTCCGCCCCTTCTCGTAGGAGTAGATGGTCATGCGAGAGACGCCAGCGAGCCTTGCTAGCTCCCCAACTGAGAGGCCAAGCTCCTCCCGCCTTTTCCTGAGCATATCGCCATCTATGTAGACGAAGTAGCCAGCTGGCCCTACTTCAACAAGCGGTGGATCCCCCTCAAGCGTCCTCCTCAGGGCGCCTATGGAGAGGGCGAAGATCCCATTCCTCACGTAAACAGCATCATCATCTAGCTCCTCATCCCCCTTCCGCTCTGCTACCAGTATGGGCTTAGCACGAGCCCACCTTGAGATAGCACGGAGCTCCTTCACGTGGCCCCTTGAGACCTCATTTAGGTCCTTAACGGCCTTTATGAGCAGGGATGCCCCCTCGCTGCTGGCCACGATATTAAAGCAGAAGTCAGGTGAGGGAGCAGTGGCAGAGCGAAAGCCATGCTGCCTTAGGACGTGCTCTGCCTTGTTGATCAGCTCCCCTCGCTTCATTGTGGCACCTCAGCTCCGATGAGGGAGGAAATAACTTCCTCATAAATCTTTAATGTTGGGAAACTACTCCTTCTTTGGTCTCTGCGCTACGACCATAGCGTGGTCCTTATCAAAGGGCTCTAGGTGCACCTTATCCCTTATGTCAAAGCCCCTCGCCTTTAGGACATCCATCTCACGCCTGTATAGCTCAGATGGCTTCTTAGTAACATCTATGCTCCTGGCCTTTATGGCCAGCATTATCCAGCCATCATCCTTGAGGAATAGGTCGGCGTTATCAGATAGGACCTTGGCCTGCTCAGGCTGAGCTATATCACAGTATATGGCATCTACCTCGCTTACCACGTGGGCGTAGAGGTAGGGCAGCCTTGCGTCAGCAAGTATTGGCGACATATTTGGCCTGTAGGCGCAGACGTTGTTCACTAGGTCCTGGATGACCCTAGGTGCGAACTCCACGCAGAACACATGCCCCTCAGGGCCAACTATATCTGAAACATGTGAGGCAGTTGTGCCAGAGGCAGCCCCAAGGTACA
>DQYM01000235.1 GCA_011040545.1 Candidatus Bathyarchaeota archaeon
TAGTTGGCCGTGAGAGGCACCTAGCTGAGGTCGGGAACGTGTATGGTGAGAAGATCCCATATGAGGAGCTTGAGGAGCGTGTCTTAAGGGATGCCCTAAGGGCTGAGTACGAGCGCTCTCTCATCCTCCTCAAGCTATCTGAGAAGCCCATGTCCGTCAAGGCCCTAGCTGAGGAGCTAGGCATGGACGCATCAAGGGTGCTAAGGCACGTGGTCGTGCTGAAGGCTAGGAGGCAGGTAGAGCTACATGGCGTAGAGGGCACATCACCAATTTACAGGGCCTCCCTGGAGGTGTAGACCATGCCGAGCGAGAAAATTGGGGCCGTCTTAGTGGTCGGTGGTGGCATAGCAGGCATCCAGGCTGCCCTAGATCTAGCTGAAATGGGCTTCAAGGTCTACCTGCTTGATAGGGCACCAGCCATAGGCGGCGTGATGAGCCAGCTTGACAAGACGTTCCCGACCAACGATTGCGCCACCTGTATCCTGGCGCCCAAGCTGGTGGAGGCGGGGAGGCACCCGAACATCACGCTCATCACGAACGCAGAGGTAATTGGCCTAGAGGGCGAGCCTGGGAACTTCACAGTCAAGGTGCGTGTGAGGCCTAGGTACATAGACCCAGAGAAGTGTACTGGCTGTGGCCTATGTGCTGAGAAGTGCCCCGTAGAGGCCATAGATGAATTCAACCAGGGCTTGAGCCCAAGGTCAGCTATATTCATACGCTACCCACAGGCTGTCCCACGTATCTTCATGATAGATAGGGAGAAGTGCATTGGCTGTGGGACTTGCTCTGAGGTGTGCCGTGCTGGAGCTGTCATCTACGATGATAAAGAGCGTGTGCTAGAACTTCGTGTGGGAGCCATAATCTTAGCGCCAGGGTTCCAGCCACTTAAGCCAGAGGCCCTAACTGAGTTCGGCTATGGTCGCTACCCAAACGTAGTAACGAGCATAGAATTTGAGCGTATCCTAAGTGCATCAGGCCCCTTCGGTGGCCTACTGGTTAGGCCATCTGATGGCGAGGTACCAAGGCGCATAGCCTTCATACAGTGCGTTGGCTCAAGGGATGAGCGCCTAGGCGTCCCCTACTGCTCCTCCGTATGCTGTATGTACTCCATAAAGCAGGCCGTTATAGCACGTGAGCACGCCCCAATAGATGTGGAGTGCACTATATTCTACATGGACATGCGTACCTACGGCAAGGGCTTTGAGGCCTACATGAATAGGGCAGAGGAGGAGTATGGCGTTAGGTTCGTTAAGTGCCGAGTACCACGTGTGTACGAGGACCCAAGGACGCATAACTTGATAATAAGGTACCTAGATGTGGAAACAGGGGCCATAAAGGAGGAGGAATTTGACCTAGTGGTCTTAGCTGTTGGCTTTAGGCCACCTGAGGGAGCTGAAGAGCTTGCCAAGGCCCTCGGCATAGAGCTTAATGAGTTCGGCTTCTGTAAGACAAAGGAATTCAGCCCACTTGAGACGAGCAGGCCAGGGATATTCGTCTGCGGCGCCTTCTCAGGGCCAAAGGACATACCAGATAGCGTGGCAGAGGCCAGTGGGGCTGCTTCTAAGGCAGCCAGCATCATAGCAAGTGAGAGGGGGAAGCTAGTAGCTAAGAAGGAGTACCCACCTGAGGTAGAAGTAAGGCCAGATGAGGAGCCACGCATAGGGGTCTTCATCTGCCACTGTGGCGTGAACATAGGTGGCATAGTAAATGTGAAGGA
>DQYM01000136.1 GCA_011040545.1 Candidatus Bathyarchaeota archaeon
CTTGATATGAAGGTCATAGAGCTTGGCATAAACCTAAAGGCAGCCTACATAGATGGCCTAGTCGTACCTGGCGAGGAGCTCAAGCTTGATATTGATGGCATAAGGGAGGCCATAGGTGAGGCCTACAAGGAGGCCTTCAACCTATCCCTAAATGCAGCCTACCCAACGCCAGAAAACGCACCGCTCCTGCTGCAGATGGCCCACGTTAGGGCACTATCTGTGGCCCTAGCTGCATCCTACCCAGCTAAGGGGGCCGTAGAGCTCCTGCTGGCAAAGGCAGAGGCAGAGGCAAGCGCCCTAGCTAGGGCACTAGCTGAGAAGGGCTTTTCCTGATACCTACGATGGCCTAGAGGGGTTTTGTTAGATCTGCGATGATGGAGTTATGCTAGCGATTGATGGGGCAGCTCCCCGTAAGAACCTTTTGGCCTTCACATCTCATGAAGGCCACTTCCTAGCAGTAATAGATTTAGCGTTATGTTTCATGCCAGAGGGATCTAGCTAGGCGCCAGATCCTATCGCCAACGTAGTGCATGTTAGCTACGACCTTCCCTTTTTCCATCTGCTTGATCTCCTCAGAGCTAACAAGTGCCGTGCCTATGGCTATTGCCTTCCCATGCCTCTCATCTCGCACCACCACGAGCGAGCTAGGCCCAAAGGACCCCCTGACCTCTACCACGCCAGGGGCCATGACATCAGCGCCATTACAGATGTGTGGGACGGCCCCCATGTCAACTACAACACACGGCAGGCCCTCTAGGAGCTCCTGGGCCATGAGGAGTGGGAACCTATGGCCATCCCTCTCCGCTAGGATGGGCCTCCCATCCACGAGGAAGAGCTTGAACTTCCCTGCTTCTACTACCTCAACCCTACCTCTATGGCTAGTTCCTAGCTCAAGCCCCATATCGGCAAGCTCCCTTAGTAGAGCACGTGCTTCCCTCTTCCTAAGTGCATACCTCCTAAGGCTCTTGCTCACACCAACACATTTAAATGGGGCGATTTAACCCTTGTGGTCGGCGGGGAGCGAGATGAGCGAGGCCACCTACAGGCTCCTCGAGGAAAGCCTTGGCAGGGTAGTGCTGGTAAGGCTCAAGGGGAATAAGAGCATAAGGGGACGCCTAAAGGGCTTTGACCAGCACTTAAACCTAGTCCTTGAGGATGCAGAGGACATCTCAAATCCAGAGGACCCAAAGAAGCTAGGTGGCGTTATCATAGTTAGGGGCGATAATGTGGTCCTAATATCCCCCGCCCCAGGCTGAGGTGGAAGGCCATGACCAAGGGGACGCCATCATTTGGCAAGAGGGCACACCAGGTGGTCCACATACGCTGCCGACGCTGCGGCCGCCGAGCCTACCACGTGCGCAAGAAGCGTTGTGCAGCCTGTGGCTTCGGCGAGTCCAAGAAGCTCAGGCGGTACTCCTGGCAGACGAGGCCCATTAACAGGGCTAGGAGGCTGAGGTAAGAGGCAAAGGGATCCCTCTAGCCATTGGGGGTAAGAGCATCTTAAGCCCTAGCGAGCCCCTTAAGCACACGTAATTTCACGATAGAGCACACCTCAGCACTATTCCACTTAACGGCCCCTAGGAACGAGGAAAGCCTTAAATCCCTCCCTTCTACAGGCCCAAAGCGGTTGGGCCGGTAGATCAGCCTGGTAGATCGCCGCGTTGGCATCGCGGAGGTCCCGGGTTCAAATCCCGGCCGGTCCACCACCCTC
>DQYM01000123.1 GCA_011040545.1 Candidatus Bathyarchaeota archaeon
CCACGTTGAAGATTATGTATTCCAGCTTAGCTTGAACTCAGCATTTGGCCATGAGGGGCCTATTTGCTCAGGTGGCTCAGAGGGCCAGGAAACGCTAACCCTATTGGCGGTTGAGGTGCCCTGGACTAGAGTGCTCTCAGCTAAGCCAGAGGGCGCTGAGGTGATCTCCTACAGCCCAGTAGATGCCATAGTGCTCCTCAACATGACCACTGGCGATTGCATAGAGGACCTAATCGTTACGTATGAGTACGTTAGGGAGTTCCCAAGCCTCCTAGTGGTACAGCAGGCCGATTCCTACGTAGCGGAGCCAGGGGATGAAGTTGAGGTAAGCGTCATCATACAGAACGTGGGCTCGGCAACGGCCTACAATGTAACATGCCTGACATCAAGTGAGGATATCTACAGCCTTGAGCTTAGCAACCTACAGCTCAATCCTGGTGAGTCCTTCACCTTCAGCTACACGGCGGTAGTTGAGAGCTGGGGTGAAGATTACCGCTACCCTGGCTACTACGGGGGGAGCTACACTAGCTATGGCCTTGTACCACCAGTAATGGCCATTTACTTCTCATCCCCGATCTACAATACTACTTCACCCTACTGGGAGGGGCCTGAGCTCCCATTCGTGGTTTGGTCTAATGGCCTCCAGTTCGTAAGGCCAGGTGAGCCAGGCCCTAGCTTGCTGGCCTTCCTAAGGCTTGATAACTACACCGTTAGCCAGGGAGAAGATGCCAAGGCCATGGTAGAGGTATGGAACGTGGGCTCAGCAGGAGCAGAGGACATAGATGTATTCTTGTCCTGGTATGTATTCTGGGCACCTACGTACTGGTGGACCTACGCATGGCCTGACGTAGAGGAAAGCTGGTTCTTCTCAGCGCACATTGATGAGCTAGGGCCGGGGGAGCACGTAGAGCTCACCTTCAACATCACAACCCAGATGCCAGGCTACATGGTGGTTTACGCTGAGGTCGTATCGGAGCGTGGGGCTATGCGGGTGTGGTCCAATACGGCTACGCTCATCGCTGTCCCAGAGCCCAGCATGAGCGCTGGCCTACCCTACGTAATCGTGGAGAAGTACGTATCACCTGAGGGTGAGGTGAGGGAGGGCGATGTGCTTACCGTCCTTCTCGTCGTATCCAACGTTGGGACGGCTACTGCTGAGGACGTGCTGATCGTAGATGATGTGCCAGAGGGCCTAGAGCGTGTAGGCAGCGTGAAGATCTCACCACCCGATAAGCCATTTGAGGACCACTCTACCGCTAGCCAAGTAGCCATCGTGATAAGCTCCCTTGAGCCAGGCGAGGTAGTTAAGGTAAGCTACGATGTAAGGGCCGTGAGGGCAGGCACCTACGTTTTCAGCTCTGCTGAGGGCAGCTATGGCTACTACGGCCTTAGCACGAGGGGTGCCTCTGGGCTAGCCCTCATAACCGTTAGGCCTCGTGGCCCTGGCCCAACGCCAAAGGGCCTAGGCCCCTTTGGGAGCCTCATCACGCCCATAGCCTTGCTGGCTGCATCAATAGTAGCTACGGGCATCGTAGTGGCCCTCTACGCTAGGAGGAGGCACTAAGCCCTCCCTTTTTTGCCGTGCTCACAGAGGCTAGCACTGCCCTATGGCCCCTCATGGCGAAGTGGCACTAAGCCTTTTTAAGGCCCCTTGGTGGCCTCTGCCGAAAGGCCATGGAGCTGGAGGTGCTGGAGCTAGAGGGCGATAC
>DQYM01000149.1 GCA_011040545.1 Candidatus Bathyarchaeota archaeon
CCGTAGGCTATGAAGGAGCCAGATCCAGTAGCCACACATTCCTCCTCAGTTAGGCTACCGAATGGATCAAGGCAGAACACGTGGCAGCCCTCATGGTCTCGGCCACCAATCAGGAGCTGGGTTAGGAGTGGGAATAGCCTACGCTGGAACAGCAGGTTAGCCACTAGGACGGCAGCCGACCTAACTGGCATCGGCCTCCCAAGCTCTAGCTTGTAGAGGCTAGCATTGGCCCTAAGCACATCCACAACCCACTGAGCATCGGCCATGCCACCAGCTATGGTCATAGCTAGGTGGTCGTCTATCTTGTGGATCTTCTTCGCCTTCTTGTGTGCTACTAGGTGGCCCATCGTTGCCCTCGTATCAGAGGCCAGTATCACGCCATCTCTGCAGACGACGCCGATCGTAGTGGTGCCCGCTCTTAATCCCCTATGCCTAGGGAGCAAACCCATCACCTTCCACGAAGAAATCGTGGAGCCGATATCCCAGCGTAGGGGATTCTTAAAAACCTTACTCGTGCTCAGAGTGGGGTAAGTAATTTAAAGGCCCTATGCCGACGCTTATGGCAAGATGCTGAAGGTCGCTAGCTCCCACAGGATGGAGCTGCCTAGGGAGGTAATAATTGGCGATGGCACACTCCCTGAAATAGGCGAGCTGTACTCAAGGCTGGGCTTAGCTGGTCCAGCCCTAGTGGTAACTGGCCATAAGACCTATGATGTAGCTGGTAGGGAGGTTGGCTCCTACATCTCAGAGCAGGGGGTAGAAGTCCGATACGTGAAGGCAGATAAGCCAACGATAGGTGAGGTAAGGCGTGTTGAAGCTATCGCAAGGGAAATGGGCGTTAAGGCCATAATCGGCGTTGGGGGTGGCTCAAAGATAGATATGGCAAAGCTAGCTGCAAGCCACCTAGGCATACCCATGATAAGCGTGCCTACAACGGCCTCCCACGATGGCATATCAAGCCCATTTGCCTCAATAAAGGGCCTTAACAGGCCCTACTCCGTGAGGGCTGAAGCGCCAACAGCCGTTCTCGTTGACATGGACGTTATAGTAGATTCACCACCGAGGCTTGTGGCAAGTGGCTGTGGGGATGTCGTAGCCAAGTTCACGGCAGTTAGGGATTGGCGCTTAGCCCACGAGAGGAACGGTGAGTATTATGGCCAATACGCAGCCTCCCTAGCCCTGATGAGCGCTCGCCTTGTGGTAAGGAACGCAGAGAGGATAGGAAATGGCTCAAGGGAGGGGCTTAGGGTGCTTATGGAGGCCCTCATAAGCTGTGGCGTATCCATGAGCATAGCTGGGAGCTCTAGGCCCTGTAGTGGCTCTGAGCACCTCTTCAGCCATGCCCTAGATGTCATAAGGCCAGGAGGGGCACTACACGGTGAGCAGTGCGGCGTTGGCACCATAATGATGGCCAAGCTACACGGCCTTAGGTGGCGTAAGATAAGATCTGTCCTAGCCACTATTGGGGCACCTACTGATGCAGAAGGCATAGCAGCAACACCAGAGCAGATCATAAGGGCACTCCTGATGGCGCCAGAGGTAAGGCCAGGTCGGTATACCATACTAAATGAGGTAAGGCTAGATGAGGTAGCTGCTGCTAGGCTGGCTATGAGCACAGGGGTAATAAAATAGCTCTGGCCTCACGGCCACTGCTAATGCCCTGCTCATGCTATAATTGAGCGTAAGCCTTTTAGGGCTGAAATAGA
>DQYM01000039.1 GCA_011040545.1 Candidatus Bathyarchaeota archaeon
CAGGCCTTCAGGACGCTTAGGGCCATTAGGGGCCTATTGAAGAACGAGGGCTTTAGGGTCCTTAGGGCCACCGCCTGGTCGGATGAGGAAGAGCACCTGATCTTGCTCCTTGAGCTTGAGGCATCTACGCTACCGCCCGTCGTAAGGCACGTTGGGCCACCGATCTGGGCAGTTGAGCACGTCAAGCGCTTCCTCAGGAAGCAGCTCTCAAACCCAGATTTGGTATCAGGCCCCTACATAGAAGGGGATAGGTGGTTTGCCCTCATCAAGCGGAGGTGGCCAAGGGCAGCTGAGCTCCTCTCATCTAAGCTAAGCGATAGCGGTGGGAGGGCCATAGGAGTTGCCCCCCTCCTGGCCAAGAGGATTGAGGAGTGGTTTGAGGTGCTTGAGGGGCCACAGGTCGTTGAGCTATGTAGGAGCCTACCTGGCTTTAAGGCCTTCCTAGAGGCCTTCCTCAGGGGGAGGCCAGCCTGGCTTGTTCCTGAGGGTTGAGGACCTGAGGGAGGAGCCCTACTGCCTCCTCCTAGCCTACCCAAGGCCAGAGCCAGGGGTTGTAGAAGAACGCATAAGGATGCTTGAGGGCCTCGGCGTGGTGGGTATTGAGCTGGTCGGGAGGAAGGAGCTCCCATTTGGCCTAAGGGTGCTCGGCAAGGGCTACGTGGGCCTCGTCCTAGCTGCTAGGATGGCCGATGGCAAGCGTGTGGCCCTGAAGATCAGGCGCCTAGATGCAGGCAGGGAGAGCCTATCCCATGAGGCCCGCATGCTAGCTAAGGCCAACTCAGTAGGCGTTGGGCCAAGGCTGCTGGCCTCTACGGATGATATACTCATCATGGAGTTCATAGATGGCCCCCACCTACCAGATTGGCTATTGGGAAGGCCAGGGAAGGCCACCGTAGGCTCAGTCCTAAGGCAGCTCCTTGAGAAGTGCAGGAAGCTAGATGAGGTAGGGCTAGACCACGGTGAGCTAAGCAGGGCGCACTCCCACATCCTCATTCAGCCTAGGCCAAGCGGGAGGCCTGAGCCGAGGATCGTGGACTTTGAGAGCGCTAGCGATGTAAGGCGACCAGCTAATGTTACCAGCATCTGCCAGTTCCTATTCATAAGTGGCCTTGCTAAGCTTACATCGGAGATCCTCGGCCCCGTGGATAAGGCAGCCCTAATCAAGGCCCTGAGGGCTTATAAGCATAGGATGGACGGTGCCTCCTTCTCGGCCATACTGGATGCCTGTGGTTTAAGCACCTATAAATAAGGCCCCAGCCCCCCACTGGGCGACATGGAGCCCAGGGCACCTGGGAGGGAGGTAAGGGAGTTCTTAGCTAAGATGATCGTAGGCGATGTCATAATGGCCCGTAGGCCACCAGAGGCCATGAGGAAGTGGAGGGAGCTATTCCACGTTAGCCAGGTTGAGCTGGCCCGTGTCATGGGGGTTTCCCCCTCCGTCATAAGCGATTATGAAAGTGGCCGTAGGAAGAGGCCAGGGACACGCTTCATAAGGCGCTGGGTTAGGGCACTCCTATCCATAGATATGGCTAGGGGAGGGAGGCTCATAATGGAGCTCTCCAGGCTTGAGAGGCTTAGGAGCGATGCTATAATAGACATGAGGGAGCTCCCAAAGCCCATTTCCGTTAGGGAGTTCTGCGATGCCCTTGGGGCTGAGGTAGTTGCCTGTGAGGAAGGTGCCAGCAAGCCAATTTA
>DQYM01000135.1 GCA_011040545.1 Candidatus Bathyarchaeota archaeon
CTCTTATCTCATTCTCAAACTCTGTTATCTCGTACATCCTCCCAAACTTAAAGATAGGCTCAATCTTAGCCCTAAGGCTTGGGTGATAACGGCCCTCTCTAACGGCTAGGTTCCTAAGGGCCTCAATGACCTCTGTTGGCCTGACGCTCTGAGGGCAGTTCTCCTGGCAGGTGTAACAGCTGGCGCAGAGCCATATCAGGCCATCGTCCAGCAGGGCGCTCTTCAGGCCTAGGACGGCCAGGTGCATTATGGCCCTTGGCTTAAAGGCCTCCATGCGCCTGGCCACGGGGCAGCCAGATGAGCACATGCCACACTGGAAGCATAGCGTGAGCTTATCAGCGCCAGGTATCTTCCTCACCTCGTGCTTGAAGGTCGGGTCCACCCTTTCAACGATGGCTACTCCTCCGCTCATGCTGCTCTCCCGTGAGGGCGACGGTGCCTACCTCTTAAAATTAACCATAAGGCTGACGATGCCGAGGAGTAGGTAAGGCTTTTATCTACAGCCCATTATGCGGGCAAGGTGAAGTAAATGGGCCAGCAGGGCGAGGGGGCTCCATGTGAGAAGCCCAAGAGGAGCTTCCCCTGGGGCATGGAGGAGCTCCTAGCTAGCAAGGAGATATGGCTCTGCGCCTCATGCTTTACGTGCGTGGATAGGTGCCCAAGGGATGTGGACTTCACGTACATATCGCTAGCCCTTAGGAACCTAGCTGCTAGGGAGGGCTACATACCAGAGGCCTCTAGGGTAGTGGCCTCAACCATCATGGAGGTAGGCCTCGCATACAAGATACCTGCCTCAAGGCTAAGGGCTAGGGAGAAGGAGGGCCTACCACCACTGCCGAGCGTGGACGCAGAGCAGGTGAAGGCCCTCCTTGAGGCTGCTGGGCTAGGTGAGGTGCTCGCTAAGGCATCCAGCAGGAGGGGGTGAGCCGTATGGCCAAGTACCTGCTCTACCTCGGCTGCCTGATACCCTACAGGGAGCTAAGCTATGAGGTATCTGCCCGAAGGGTGCTGCCAGAGCTTGGCGTAGAGCTCCTTGACATGCCAGACTTCAACTGCTGTGGCTTCCCAATAGATGGCATAAGCCATGAGGCTGCCGTCCTGCTGGCAGCAAGGAACCTAGCCATAGCCGAGCGGGAGGGCCTGGATATCCTAACGCTCTGTAATGGCTGCTTCGCCACGCTCCACCACGCAAAGGAAGAGCTTGAGGAGAAGCCTGAGCTTAGGGCCTGGGTTAATGAGCAGCTAGCCAAAGTAGGCCTTGAGTACAGGGGTAGGATTGAGGTCAAGCACCTAGTCCACGTGCTACTAGATGACGTAGGGCCAGATAAGATAAGGAAGGCCGTTAAGAGGCCCCTTGAGGGCCTTGTAGTTGCCCAGCACACTGGCTGCCACTTAGTTAGGCCAGCTAAGCACATGAACTTTGACGACCCAGATAACCCAAAGGTCCTAAAGGGCCTAATTGAGCTAACGGGTGCTAAGTGGGTTAGCTACCCAGATGAGGGGCAGTGCTGTGGTGGCCCGATAATAGGCATAGATAGGGACCTAGCTGTTGGCCTAGTAGCCGATAAGCTATCCCGTGTTAAGGCTGCTGGAGCACAGGCCCTCATAACCGTCTGCCCAGATTGCCACTTCATGTACGACTTCAACCAGCCACTGGCTGAGAGGAAGCTAGGTGAGAAGATAGGCATACCCGTC
>DQYM01000257.1 GCA_011040545.1 Candidatus Bathyarchaeota archaeon
GAGCCTGAGGGGCCTTAAGGCCATAGGGCTTAAGCCATCTGGGCGCCTAGTGATCAATCGGTTCAGGGGCGCCCTCTTCCTCTCCCCATCTGGCCACGAGCTCGTTGTTGAGGGCAGCAGGGAGCTAGCCTGCGTAGTGGATAGGCATGAGCTTGACCAGGCCCTAGCTCAGCAGGCAGAGAGCTCTGGGGCGGAGATATGGCTTGGCAGGAAGGTGCTTAGGGCCCAGCAGGGCCCCTCTGGCGTGGTTGCTGGGGGGGCCTGGGGCTCCGTGAGGGCAGAAGTGCTCGTGGTGGCTGAGGGCTTTAGGTCCAGGCTGGTTAAGCAGCTGGGGCTCACGACCATAGACTGGCGCTACGTCCTACCAGCAAGCCAGGTTGAGCTTGAGGCCCCTGGGAGGCTACACGAGGACTTCGTGGAGCTCCACTTCACACCAGAGCTCGCCCCAGGCCTATTCGCATGGGTGATACCGCTAGATGGCAGGAGGGCTAGGGTTGGCCTTGCCTGCAGGAAGGCAGATCCAAGGAGGCGCCTGAGGGCCTTTGTAAAACGTAGGTTCGGCATTAGGATAAAGAAGGCTCCTTACTCTGGCTCTGTCCTGACCTGCGGCCCAATACCTAAGACGCACGTTGGGAGGGCGCTCGTTGTCGGTGATGCTGCTGGCCAGGCGAAGCCTACTACTGGCGGTGGGGTTGTGCTAGGCTGCCTCTGCGCTATGGAGGCAGGCAGGGTGGCTGCAGAGGCCCTAGCCTCTGGCGAGGTAGCTGAAGGGGGCCTGAAGGCCTACGAGAGGGCCTGGAGGGAGCTCCTTGGCCGTGAGTTCAAGGCCATGAGGCTGCTTAGGAGGGCACTAGATGTGCTACCGCCAAGGGCCCTGGATTTGGCCTTCAAGCTGGCCTCAGATATGGGCTTGGGCCAGGAGCTCCCAAGGGTAGTTGATATGGATTTCCAATCAAGCTTCCTGCTCTCGCTCCCAAGGCTCCTCATATCTGGCCTCCTCAACCTGGGTCGAAGAGGGCACTAAGGATAGTGGCCCTGGCCTCTGGCATAAGGTCCCTCCTAAAGCGGACCATGAAGTTTGGGTGCGGGAGCCTAGCGTAGGGCTCAAGTCCTATCACGCTCGCTGCTGCTTCCGCAATCCTTCCTAGCAGGATTACCTTCCCTGGCCTAAGGGCCTTTACCTCTAGGGCCAGGATTGGGGCGCACCTTATCGCCATGAGCCTTATGGCCTTCTCGTCCCTGTAGGTAGCCCTGCCCTGGTAGGGCCTGCACTTTACAGCACATGTGAGGAAGGCACCAGCGTTCTTAAGCCAGGCAGGCACCTCCTTCTCGCCAATTGGGAGGCCAAGTATGGTCCTTATGTTCCTCCTAAGCCTATCTGGGAGGGCTAGGTTGTAGAAGAAATCGGCCTTAGGGCCTGGTGGTGGGGACTCAGCTACTAACAGCACCTTTACCTTCCTTGGGAGCCAGTTCTCATAGACACCATAGAGCAAGAAGGGTTTATCTATGAAGGGGCAGCGAGAGCAATTACCTATGGCCTCAACTAGGCCCTTTAGGCTAGCTTTCACCTCGCCTCGCCCGCTTAGAATACTATGAGCTCCTTCCACTCACCGTAGACTTCCCTTAGGACACCGCATATCTCACCAAGCGTTGCGTAGGCCTTAACGGCCTCTAGCACGTATGGAAAGAC
>DQYM01000153.1 GCA_011040545.1 Candidatus Bathyarchaeota archaeon
CACGCTGCCATGGGGGCAGGGGGTGATGAGGAAGTGCCAGTTTACACGGAGGAGCTAACCATAAGGACTAAGGGGCCATTTGATATCGTGAATATAACTGGCCTCGTAGAAGAGGTCGTTAAGCGCTCAGGCATCAGGAACGGGCTAGTCCACGTCTTTGCCCCACATGCCACGGGCGTTTTGGCCCTCATAGAAGATGAAGGGAACTTACGCCAGGACATAAGGGACACGCTTAAGCGCCTTATACCACCAGATGCCCCATATAGGCACCCAATAAATGCTTACTCGCATATAATATCCATGTTCCTACCACCAGATAGGACGCTACCGCTCGTAGATGGCCAGTTGGTCCTTGGCACGTGGCAATCGCTCGTCTTCATAGAGGCCGATACGCACGCTAGGACTAGGCGCATTATAGTGCAGGTGGTCGGTGAGTAGGGGGCTCCAAGATGACCATACTGCTCGTGAATAACTACCTGAGGAGGCCACAGGCCAAGATAAAACGCTACGTGAAGGCCCTTAGGGCCATGACGGATGAGCCCATAGAAGTCCGCAGGTTCCAAGATGTAGGGCCAGACATGGGGCTTGAGGGCGTAAAGGCCATCGTGCTCTCTGGCTCTGAAGCCTGCTTGAGCAAGCACGAGGATAGGCCCCTCTTCACGGGCATCTTAGCCTTCCTCAGGAAGGTGAGGCTCCCCACCCTCGGCATATGCTTTGGCCATCAGCTCATAGGCTTTGCCTTTGGTGCCGATGTAGTAGCCATGCGTAAGCCTGTGAATCAGCCTGAGGAGGTCGTGGTGGAAGTGCCAGATGATATATTTGCCTCCTGGCTCCCTGGCGATAAGCTCCTAGTAGCTGAATCACATGGGGATGAGCTAGCTAGCCTGCCAGCTGGCTTCGTTAGGCTTGCGACCTCTAGCTCCTGCTTGATAGAGGCCATCAAGCACCTCAATAGGCCCATCTACGGGGTCCAGTTCCACCCAGAGCGGAGGCCAGAGGGGTGGCCAGCCGATAGGGAGTGGCCAGGCCTCCAGGTCCTCAGGAATTTCCTAGCCCTCGCTGGCCTAGCAGGTAGCCGACCAAAGCACTTATGAGCCCCAATCAACCTAGCCAACTGACCCGTCTTGAGCGCCAAGGGGCAGGTCAAGCGGAGGCTAAGCTGGGATGAGTACTTCATGAAGATGGCCCACCTCGTTGCTAAGCGCTCAACCTGCCTTAGGCGCCATGTTGGAGCGGTATTGGTGAAGGACAAGCGTATAATAGCTACTGGCTACAACGGTGCTCCAAAGGGCCTACCGCACTGCATAGATATTGGTCGCTGCCTGAGGGAGGAGCTCGGCGTCCCATCTGGCCAGAGGCACGAGCTCTGCCGTGGCCTCCACGCTGAGCAGAACTGCCTCATTCAAGCGGCTGTCTTCGGCGTTAGCACGAGGGGGGCCACGCTCTACACGACCACGTATCCATGCGTGATCTGCGCTAAGATGCTGATAAATGCTGAGATAGCTGAGGTGGTATACGATGCTGATTACGAGGATCCACTAGCTAAGGAGCTCTTCCAGCAAGCAGGCATCAAGATAAGGCGCTTCCACGTGGATCCAGATGACCCCTGAGGCAGGGGTGGTCGGGCTGAGGCTAGTGGATGCCCACTGCCACATCCACGATGAGGACTTTGACCCTGACCGAGAGGCC
>DQYM01000133.1 GCA_011040545.1 Candidatus Bathyarchaeota archaeon
ACGATTGGCAGCCTAGCGCCAGCAGCCCACCAGAGGCACTCGTGCATTAGGGCTAGGCCATGTGAGGCCGTAGCGGTAAATGCCCTTGCGCCAGCAGCTGCAGCACCTATGCAGGCCGTCATGGCGGAGTGCTCGCTCTCAACACGTATGTATTGGGCATCTAGCTCACCTTTCTCTACGAACTCAGCTATCTTCTCAACTATGGTCGTCTGGGGCGTGATTGGGTAGGCTGCTACAACCTGCACCCTAGCTGTCTTAACAGCCCAGGCAACTGCGTGGTTGCCAGTAACGAAAACGCTCCTCCAACCCTTCTCGGCCATAAGGGCCATTACGCTATCACCTCTTCCTCACGTACCATCTCTATGGCCCCATATCGGCACTCGGTGGCGCAGATGCCACAGCCCTTGCAGTAATCGTAGTTTATGGTTGGACCCCCATCTTCATCAACCCCTATGGCTGCTTCAGGGCAGAAGAGCCAGCACATCAAGCACTTAATACATCTGTCCTTATTTATAATAGGCCTAAATGTCCTCCAGGTCCCAGTTAAGCCTAGTGCGCCCTCTGTGGGCTTAGATATAGGTGCTATAGGCCAGTCCCTATACGTCCTTAGCTCCTCCAACCTCCAATCCTCCAGCCCAAGGTAGGCTCATGGAGAAAAAGCTTTCGCAGACCCCATAGCCCTTTAACAACCCGTGCTGATGCTAGCATAGGCGATGGCCTTGCTGCTTAGGGCAGAGTGGGTAGTGCCCATCTCAGGCGAGCCGATAAGGGATGGTGCCGTCTTGACCGAGGGCACCGATATAGTAGCTGTTGGCCCATTTGAGGCCATTAAGAAGCAAGCCAGTGGGGATGAGCTCCTAGATCTAGGCAGGGCCATAATAATGCCAGGCCTCGTGAACGCCCACTCGCACGTTGTATATACGGTGTTCAGGGGCCTTGAGGACAACATGACGCTCTTTGGCTGGCTTGGTGCTTGCATACTTGGGCCAAGCGAGCTCTTAAGCAAGGATGACTTCCTCTGGTCAGCCCGCCTAGGCTGCCTTGAGGCCCTTAGGGCTGGTATCACGTGCCTAGCTGATGCAGCTCCCCTGGGCAGGGCGGTAGCGAGGGCCATGTCGGAGCTCGGGCTTAGGGGGATTGTATTCAAGGAGGTATTCCAGGGCGAGGGAGATGTAGATTCCGTGCTCCAGGCAGCCCTGAGGGAGGTACGTGATATAGCTAGGGAGGGGCATGGCCTAGTAAGGGCAGGCATATCCCCCCATGCGCCTTATTCAAACCCACCTGCCTTCCTCAAGGCTACGCTAGAACTCGCTAGGGAGGAAGGCCTCCCGATTTCCCTTCACTTAGCGGAAACAAAGGAGGAATTGGAGCTCTTCTTGGAGAGGAAAGGAGAGCTAGCAACCATAGCTGATGTCCTAGGCCTTAAGGTGCCTAGGGCAGTAGGAAAAACGCCAACCGAATACCTGGCGAAGCTAGGTGCCCTTGGCTCCGATGTGCTCCTAGCACACTGCGTCCACCTCCTAGATCAGGACATAAAGTTAATAGCTGACTCAGGCTCAGCTGTTGCTCACTGTCCAAAGAGCAATGCTAAGCTAGGGAGTGGCATAGCAAGGATACCTGAAATGGTATCAGCTGGCATTAAAGTGGGCCTTGGCACTGATAGCGCTGCTA
>DQYM01000017.1 GCA_011040545.1 Candidatus Bathyarchaeota archaeon
GAGCTAATAAATGGCTTTCTAGCCCTAGCGGTAGCCCAGGCGCTCGTACTTGGCCTTCACCTCCTCTATACGGCCACAGGATAGGGGGCCTTCCTCGCAGTAGCCCTTCTGGAAGCAGTATGGCCCTGCACGCCTAAATAGCTCTGGCTCAACACGCCTACATAGGATTAGCATCTCATCAGCTAGATCCCTTATCTCCTTCTGAGCCCTATTGCAGCACCTAAGGCCGAAGAAGTGGTAGAGGGCTGAGCCCGTCATGGTTACAACTATGTTCGTTGGAGCTGCATTTGGCAGCACAGATCTAGCATCCTCTTCAGGCACCCCTAACTCAACTAGCTTGAGGTATGCGCCCTCAGAGGCCTTAATCAGGCCCTCAAATATGGCTTCAGCTTCCCTTGATGCCGAAATGGTATCTGGCTTCACGGCCTCACCTACTATGCGCTCAATCCTTACGTACCTCTGGCTCTGCTGGCTGTAGGAAGCTACTCTATGCCTAACTAGCTGGTGGGAGCAGGCCCTTGATATTCCAGATATGGCAAAGGTATAGGAAAGGTGCTTAAGCAGCTCTTCTGGGCTTATCTTAAGCCCTTCCTCCTCAAGGGCCTTTAATACGACCTCTGATGGTATGTAGGCAATTAGCTCAACCTTCATGGCCCACCACCTTCTCATAGAAGGTAGGTGCTACTTCCCTGAGGGCGCTTAAGAGGCCCTCCCTAACGCCAGGGGGGAGGTTATGCTGGCCAGTTAGGAGCTCCACCACTGTCCTGAGGTTGCAGCTCAGGAGCCACTTCCCATCGCCTAGCCGAGATGCCTCTATGAAGTGGCTAGCCAGGAGGAGCTCAAGCACCTCATCATCCTTTGCATTGGCTAGGAAGATGAGCCTGTTGTGCTCTATAACTGAGCCATGCTTAAGCGATAGGGCCTTAACGAGCTTCTTAACCTTCTTCGGCTTCTCCCTGAGGTGCCTTAGGAGCTCAGATGGCCCCTCCCTAGAGCACGTAGTTAGCATGGCAGTAGCAATTATGGTTTCTACATCTGGGCTGCTCGCCAATAACTTAAGCTCCATGCCCCATTCCCCCTTCCTCCAGCTCCATTAGGATGGCCTTAAGGTCTTTCTTGCCACAGGATATAGTTAGCTTAGTGCGCCCAGCATGCGAGGAAATGGCCAGGAGAAGCTTAGCCCTAGGGCCTAAAAGCCCCTTTTTAACACGCAAGACCTCAACATGGTCCCTTGGTGCCTCAAGGGCTACACGACCAAGGCGATTTAGGACTAACAGCCTACCATCTGTGAGCACCAGCAGGGCACTGCCGAGGCCTGGGAGGCTACATGGCCTAACCAGCCTCACTAGCTCGCCCCGTAGATCTAGGCTAAGGCCCTCCAGCAGGGAGGCCTCGTGCTCAAGCCTAGCTAAGCCATTGCTGATGGCCTCAAGGGCCTCCCTAAGCTCTGCTACTAGCCCCTCAGATGCCTCCAGCACGGGCCTCACCTGGCCCTCAACCTCAGAGAGCCTGCTTGAGGCATGCATGGCGAGGTCAAAGGCAGCAGCTCCATCACCCGACTTGGCTAGGAAAATGGCTTTATCTAATAGCTCATTTACCTCCTTAGCCCAGGTCGGCCACTTAGGTAAAACTTTCATTAGAAAGGCCATTAGTTCCTCTGCTCTACCA
>DQYM01000157.1 GCA_011040545.1 Candidatus Bathyarchaeota archaeon
CGCCCTGGACTAGGGCTGAGGCGCAGTTCCCAACCCCTGCAATCGCCACCCTTATACGACCCATATCCACCCCCTCCCACAACCTACTTGCTCTATCAGGCACGTGAGAGAAGTGCGACCCCTTTGGGTAGGGGCTACTAATAAACTTTTCCTATGGCGGGCTCTGCACTCAAGACCGCATTCATCTATCAGCGAGGTTGGGTTCATCACAGCCCGCCAGGTAATGGGCTGTGGGAAGGCATATATCTGTTTCGGAGCTAGCTGGCCTAAGGCCCCGTGGGTATGCTAAGCACAAGGGAGGGGTGGTCGTTAGGCACAAGCTCAGGTCGGGCGTTAGATAGCCTTAGCTGGCCCTAGGTTAGCCACGCCCCTCAAGCCTTATCCTATCTAAGAGGAACTCCAGGGGCACGAACCTATCTGCAGCCCTCCTAAGCTCCTCGCTCATGGCATTTGAGAACATAGCAACTTCAACTCGCTTTCCCCTTGCCTTCACGGCCTCAACTGCAGCTACTAGGTCTAAATCGCCACTTACCAGTATGGCAGTATCATAGGCATCATTAAAGGCCATAACTAGCATATCGGATACTAAGGCTATGTAAGCACCCTTCTCCACCCACTGGCCCCCTCTTTGATGCTTTGGCACAGCCTTAACACTAAAGGCACCGCCTCTCTCTAGCGTCTTAATGAAGTTCTCCATCTTCCTCCTGTCTTCCTCATCAGCAGGATCGTATGTTAAGTAGAGGTAAGAGCGGATCAACCAACGGCTCCCTGAGAGCTCACGGACGAGCCTAAAGTAATCTATCTTCTGGCCAATTTGCCTTAGGGCAGCGTAAAGGTAGGGGCCATCAATGAACACCATCACCCTCTCACGTGAATGAGCTAGTTGGGCCAAGAGCTTCTCAAGGCCAGATAATAGGAGGGGGCCCTCCCCCTCAAACCCTTCAACCTCAAGTTCTTCTTCATCAATTAAGGCTGGCCACCTCTCGGTGGGGCTACACATTAGGGGATTTAAATCTACTGACCACGTAAAAGGTCACTGTAATGCATAGATGATGGCTTGTAATGGGGATGAGGGGGCCATCACCTGCTTGCCTCTGCTATACGCTCTTGCTCATGCCTCTTCTGGACGGCGTAGCTCCTCATATCGCCCCTTGAGGCCAGGATGAGCTCCTCAGCTATACACTCCTCAAGCGACTTGGGGCTCCTGAAGGCAGCCAAGCGAGCCCCCTCGGCTAGGTGCCTAAGGGCTAGGTCAACACGCCTCTGAGGTGATATATCAACTGAGACGTGATAAACGATGCCACCGTAGGCTATCCTAGTCGTATCCTCGCAGGGGGCAGAGTTCTCAACAGCTCTAACGAGAACTTGGATTGGGTTCTCACCTGTCCTCAGGTGTATAAGCTCAAATGCATTTTTAACTAGCTTAATTGCCTTGGATTTCTTACCCGTGTTCCTACCTGGACTCATGAGCTTATTTATGAAGCGCTCAACTATGTTTACCTCTGCCTTCCCAAACCGCCTGTGCTCATGCCTCCCCATGCTGTGGGGCCAGTAAACGGGCTTAAGGCAGATGTAGCGCTTCAGGCCTGGATCCCTTACCTCAACCCCACGGAAGCTCCACTTACCAAATAGCTTTATCTCACCACCAGGCTTA
>DQYM01000168.1 GCA_011040545.1 Candidatus Bathyarchaeota archaeon
CCCTCATGCTTATCTGCGTACTCAAGGCCCTCTGATATGGCTATGCCTAGGCTGCCTGGGTGGTCTGGGTTCTCAGCCCTTATCTTACGCCCGAAGTCAGTTATATCGCTCGGTGAGGCATGGACCTCAGCACCGTACAGGCGCATGAAGGTCCTCCTATCAACCTTCCAATTGTAAACTGAGCGAACCCAGAAGACCACGCACTTGAGGCCGAGGAGGCGGGCAGCATAGGATAGGGCTGTCCCCCACTGGCCAGCACCAGTTTCAGTTACTACTCCCTCACGCCCCTCCTCAGCAGCATAGTAGCACTGGGCTAGGGCCGTGTTCACCTTGTGGGAGCCAGTTGGAGATAGGTCCTCACGCTTGTAGTAGAGCCTAACGTGCTTTAGTCCAAGGCGCTTCTCAAGCCTTATGGCCCTGTACAGGGGCCTAGGTCGGCCAGCATGTATATAGAGCTCCAGCAGCTCATCTGGTATGCGTATCCACTTCTGATCTGAGAACTCCTGCCTTAGGCACTCACCAACTATGACCTTGCGCATGAACTCAAGCCTAGACGGCCCCTCTGGTGGGTCCTTGTGCCTCGGCAGGGGCTCTGGTAGGTCGGGCAGTATATTATACCATTCCTTTGGGTGCTCATCTATCGGTAGGTCGTACCTATACGCCTTCACACCACCCACCACGCCCAGGTAGCTAAGCAGTAGGTTAAGGCTTTGGGCAGTGAAAGGTTTATTTAACCACGAACTACCCACGCTGAAGGCATGTCTAAGGCTGGCAAGGAGAGCCTATACCAAAAGGCCCTTAAGATAATAATGGAGGCTGGCGAGGAGGGCATTCTCCAATCGGAGCTCTGGAAGCTACTTGGTGCTACAAGCAGGGAGGGGTCTAGGATTGCCCTTAAGCTAGAGCGTAGGGGCTTGATAACAAGGCGTAGGGAGCTACACGATGGTCGTTGGACCTACAGGCTCTTCCCAAAGATAAGGAAGATCTCAGTGGCCTCAATAGTTGGCTGCCCATGCCTCACCTGCCCAGATGCATTTAGGTGTGCCCCTGGTGGCGTCGTAGATCCCGTCTACTGCTACGACCTATCTAGGTGGGTTTTGGAAACCGCTCCAATTGAGGGAGATGAAGGGAAAGAATGACGTGGAGGGCAAGGGGCGACCACTATTACAGGCTTGCTAGGGAGAGGGGCTACAGGTCTAGGGCAGCCTTCAAGCTGCTTGAGGCAGTAAGGGCCTTTAGGCTAATAAGGCCAGGAGATGTAGTTATTGACCTAGGTTGTGCACCAGGTAGCTGGCTCCAAGTGGCCCGTGAGGTAGTTGGCCCCTCTGGCTTCGTGATAGGTATTGACATAAGGCCCGTTGAACCACTTAACTATGAGAACGTAAAGGTAATTCAGGCAGATGCCCTCTCAGAAGGCATACTGGCCATAATATCATCTGAGCTACCAAGGGAAGCGGATGTCCTGCTCTCCGATATGGCCCCAAGCCTAACTGGCATTAGGGAGCTGGACCACGCAAGGCAGGTTGAGCTATCCCTAGCAGCCCTCAGGCTAGCTAGGGCCTTGCTTAGGCCAGGTGGGAGGGCCTTTGTGAAGGCATCGCAGGGGAACTCCCTGCCAAGGCTCCTCTCGGCCTTCAAGAGGGCCTTCAGG
>DQYM01000174.1 GCA_011040545.1 Candidatus Bathyarchaeota archaeon
AAGGCTGCTTTAGCTGAGCTTGATGTAGATGGCGTTGTCTCAGGGGCAGTTAGATCTAGGTACCAGAAGGAACGCATAGACCGCATCTGCGAGGAGCTTGGCTTGGTGAGCTACGCCCCGCTCTGGGGTAGGGATGAGCTCTCCATACTTAGGGAGCTTGTTGAGAAGGGCTTTAAGGTGGTATTCGTAGGTGTCTTCGCCCTTGGCCTAGATGCCTCTTGGCTTGGCCGTGAGCTAGATGAGGGGGCCATCAGGGATCTACTGGCCCTTAAGGAGCGTTATGGTATCTCGCTTGTTGGCGAGGGGGGCGAGTACGAAACTCTCGTGTTAGATGCCCCCTTGTACAAGGCCAGGATTGAGTTAGTAGATTATGAGGTATCATGGGATGGCTACACGGGCGTACTTAGGGTTAAATCGGCTAGGCTAGTGCCCAAGGAGCATTAAGGGTTTTATAGCCCTGCCCTGGTTTAGGCATACAACATCTAGAGATCAAGGGGAGAGAGGCGAGATCATGGTGGCTAGGGGGCCTGGGCAGGGTAATGGCAGCCTCATGCCCCCTAGCCGAGTAAAGGGTGAGAAGGGCTTTTCTACCTTGTTCTCCCAATCGCTAGGAGCCCTCTCTTTTAACCTAGTTGATCTCCTTGCTGGCTTCATATTTGCGACCTTCTTTGAGCTCTTCTCACGTAGGGCGTGGTCAATAGTAGCCTACCCATGCGTCCTGACCACTAGGGGCATGGTCGGTGGTGTCTTCTGTGGTCGCCTTACCTCTGGCCTCTGGGTTGGCACGATAGAGCCACGCCTAAGGGGCAATACCCAAGCCTTTAGGAGCCTCTACCTCTCCATAATGGTCCTAAGCTCCCTCTCAGCCCTGCTAATGACCTGCTCTGTGCTCTTGTACGGCCTGCCGTGGGGCCTATCCAGCCAGGATGTAATTGATGTAGTCGTAAGCGTGGTATCTACCATGGCACTTGCCTTCCTGCTGGTAACGCCAATAACGGCCCTCCTTGCCTTTAGGTCGTTTGAGCGTGGGCTGGATCCAGATGTAATAACCTACCCAGTTAGCTCTGTCGTCTCGGATGTGCTTGTAACGTGCTGCTACACCCTAGTCCTTGCCCTCCTGGAACTCAAGCTAGTAGGCCGAGTGGCCATGTACGCCATCTGCCTTGCCTTCCTAGCTGCTTGCGCCATCGTGGTCCTAAGGGAAGCTAGGGATGAGGCCTTCAGGAAGACCTTAAAGGAGGCAAGCGCTTCATCAGCCATAGTAATCCTAATATCTGGCCTAACTGGCACGCTGCTGAACGAGATAAACGTGGCCGTAGGGCTTGGGCCTGAGATATGCACTGCCTACCCAGCCCTCATAAGCACGGTTGGTGATGCAGGATCCATAGTTGCCTCAACTGCTACTACTAAGCTCTGGTCGGGCGAGATAGAAGCTAGGCTGAGCTCTGTTGGGGAGCACAAGCACGAGGTAATAGCTGCCTGGGCTGCCTCAGCCTTGATGTTCTCTGCCTTCGCCCTCGTGGCCACGCTCCCTAGCTCCCCAGCATCCCTGCCCAGCCTCATGGCTACCTTCCTGCTAGCGAACACCATGGCCATTGCCACGACCTTCCTACTTGCCTTCTCAGCAAGCGTAGCTACGTTTAAGCA
>DQYM01000205.1 GCA_011040545.1 Candidatus Bathyarchaeota archaeon
ACCAAGCAGTGCCCCCACGGCCTTGTAGATTGGGGCCTCATCCCCTACGCCCTCAAGCTCCTTTAGGGCGTTCTCAACCTCCATTAGCTCCAGCTGGACCTGCTGCCTCCTTAGCAAGACGCTCTGGAGCTGCTGTTGGAGCTGCTGGAAGAGCAAGAGCCTCTGCTGGACCTTCGGTGGTAGGCTGCCCTCCTCGCTCATGCCCACACCTATTTTATCGTTAGTGGGCGCTATTAAAAGCCTTGAGCCTAAGGGCCAGATACAGCTAGGCAGGCATCCCTTATGGCCCTAATCCAGCTTACATAGGCATTAAGTGCTGCCCTAAGGGAAGATGTATCCCTTGCTACTACCCTCAGCACCAGGGTGCTGCCCTCAAGCCAGAGGGAGGTAGAGAATCGGTCCGTAGGTGGCCTCTCTGCTTCAGGGGCTAGGGCAGATAGGGCAGCCATGGCTAGCTCCTGGCTTGGCAGTGGTATCCTTAACACGGCCTCACGTACTACTCTAGGTCCCATATCAGGTGCCTCACCCTTATCCTAGGCCCTACCTCACGGCCATCTGAGGCCCTGTAGAAGCTCATGAGGGCGTATCGCTTCACATCTGGCCCTACCTTGAGCACTACATCTGGCCTTACGGGTGGCTCCCGACCAGGCTCTATTAGCGGGACCTCAAGGAAATCCGCTAGTGCCCTGCCGAGCCTCCTCCTCTCTGGCCTCGCAGAAACGGCAAGGCTCCTGACCCTTCCGAGCCTAACGCCCATGTCCCTCCTCAGCTTTATGCCATAGATGTATATTAGTGGTGGGAAGGGCTCTAGGCCCTCATCGCCAACGTTGTACAGGCACATCTTGCCTGGGTTCCCCTTCCACCTAGCTACTAGTATGACCTTATCTGCCTCAAGCTCCCAAGCCTTCTCAGCTATGTCCTCAAAGCTCATCTTGCCCCTATTCACCCTTATGGCATTGGGTAGGACAGCAGCAAGCTCATTGCAAAAAGTCCTTATGATTGGGGTAGGCCTCCTTGACATGGTAATCATGATGGTCGGCATACTACCTTGGCCTCGGAGGGGTAGATGCCCTACGGGCTACATCACCGACCTTAGTGTAGGGTATGTAAGCACCACCAGCGAAGACAAGGCCACACTTATTACAACGCCAGATGCCAACTGAAATTCTCTTCACAGCCCTAGTTTGACAACGAGGGCATTTATGAGGCTTTCTCATAGCACTAACTATGCGAGCCCACTTCTTCCTAAGCGTAGAGCCATACCTAGGCCCAAAGGAGCCTGCAGGCCCTACCTTCCTCGTCCTGCCCATTTCACCTCACCCCATTACCTTGGCCCTTAGCTCCTCGGCCTTCTCCCTAGCTATATCTATTGCCTCCAGTACCTGGTCAGGCGTAAATGAGCCTGCCCCGCTCTTCTGGATAGCACATACCTTCCCATCCTTATCAACGGTGATGGTTATCTTAGCATCCATGGCGAGCTCCTCATCTAGGCATGGATCCACGACCAGCTCACCACCTATGTTGGCTATGGTAACTGCTACTGGGTAGTTCTGGACCTTGAGGGGCTTCCATATTGAGCTATCAAGCACAACCCTCCCATCTGCCTTAAGCCTGTAGGCCAGGAGGCGGGTGTCCATTAGGGCTGC
>DQYM01000138.1 GCA_011040545.1 Candidatus Bathyarchaeota archaeon
ATCCATGCTTACCTTGGCCCCATAGGAGGCAAGTGGGTTGAGGAGGGCATTTGCCTTGTTCTTCTCAACCACCATAGCGCAGTGCTCCTCAAGGGCACCTGTATCGTATAGGTAGCGGGCCATCTCAAGGCCAGCTAGGGCATAGGCATGCCAGCCCAGGGGCCTCATGTATATCGGGTCCATAGCGAACCTGAGGAGGTCATCGTAGGTTAGGATATCAGATGCCTTGCTATGCGCCTCTACGACCACCACATCAAATAGGCCAGACTGTATCTGCATGACGGCATTTACCAGGCCATATAGGCCATCTGCTGAGACCGTGCAGGTTGGCTTCAGGACGGCCCCAAGCTGGTCTGGGACGAACTCATCAAATATGGAGAAGCCCTCCCAGTAGTCCTCAGCGCATGTTATGAAGCTATCAACATCCCTCCTTGGATCTATGCCAGCATCCTCGTAGGCCCTGGTAGCAGCCTCAAACATGAGCTCCTTGTAGGATACATCTGCCGTCTGTGGGGCAAACCCAGAGTAGCCAACGCCAACTATGGCTACTCTCCTCTCCATATCCACCCTCTCCGACCTGCATGTGGGGCTGAGGTGATAAGGCTTGTGGCTGGGCCTGAGCTTAAGCTACTGGCCCACCTAGGTAGTGCGATGGGGCTTAGGGTAGAGGGCACTAGGCTAGTTGAGGGCAAGGCCCCGACCTCCCTACGTGGTGCCTCCATAGCCGATCCAGCCTACCTAGATTGGGAGGGGGAACTCCGCAGGGAGCACATCAGGGTGTTGGCCAGTTGGGGGGCGAATACCATCAGGGTCCCAGTGCACCCCATCTTCTGGAGGCGGCTCTCAGATTACGCTGAACGCTACCTTGATTTAGTCTTGAGCTGGACGAGGGAGGAAAGCATGTACGCCATTATAGATTGGCATGCAATTGGGAATCCGATAACTAGGGAGAGCCCATTCCCAAGTTGGGCTAGGAGGGAGCCGTGGGGAGGGCCACCCTACGACCCAGATTTAAGGCTAGCTAGGTCCTTCTGGGCCTATATCTCAAGGCGCTACTCAGGCTGGCCTAACGTAATCTACGAGCTCTTCAACGAGCCTGCTTGGATAAGCTGGAGGGCCTGGGTTAGGGTAGCTGAGCTCCTGCTTAGGGCCGTGAGGGAGAACGATGAGGAGGCCCCCGTGCTGGTGGCTGGCACAAGCTGGTGCTATGACCTGAGCTGGCTTAAGAAGGCCCAGGTTAAGGATAGCAACGTGGCCTACGCTACGCATGTATATCCCTACCTTGGGCTTAGGCGCTGGGATAAGAGCTGGGGCTCGCTGTGCCATGAGTTCCCAATCCTGATAACCGAGTGGGGCTTCAAGGAAGATGCTAGCATCTGGAGCTGGCACCTACGTGGGAGTGCCGATGGCTTTGGGCGCCAGCTCATGGAGTACGCAAGGGGCAGGGTAGCTGGCTGGGTGGCCTGGGTCTTCCACCCGACCTGGGAGCCTAACATGCTAGCCAACTGGCGCTACGAGCTTACTAGCTTTGGCTCCTTTGTGAGAGAGCAGCTAGCTCTACATATGGCCAGGGGAAACCTTATAAAAGCAGGTCGGTAGTGGCGAGGGGCCATGTGCTTACGCAAGGCAATAG
>DQYM01000066.1 GCA_011040545.1 Candidatus Bathyarchaeota archaeon
CTCTTTGATAAGTTCTCCTTCGTAAGCCTCGCTGGTGGTGCATTCATAGAGTACCTAATGGGCAAGAAGCTACCTGGCGTAGAGGTGCTTGAGAAGGCTGCTGAGAAAGCAGGAAAGTAGGTGTTTAGCTTAACCGCTAGGCCGAAAGGGCATTTTTCTCTCGGCTAAGCATTTTTGGGAAAGGATTATCTGGATTAGCCTACACGTGCTGCTGAGGCGTAGCTCATGTTGGGGATCTTGGGCTTGATGAGGGGCGCTAGGATAGCTGTAGAAGTGTGCATGGCCGTTAGGCCAGGTGAGGAGATCCTAATCGTTACGGATACTGGCAAGCTGAGGATAGCAGAGGCCCTTGCCTACGCAGCGAGCTCCCTAGGGGCCGAGACGAGCACCATAGTAATGCTGCCGAGGGAACGCTCTGGCATTGAGCCACCTAGGCCAGTAGCAAAGGCCATGCTTGGGGCAGATGTAGTGCTCATGCCTACAACGCACTCCCTCTCCCACACGGAGGCCAGGAGGAGGGCCTCTGAGGCAGGTGCTAGGATAGCGAGCATGCCTGGCATAACCGAGGACATGATGAGTACTGGTGGCATGACGGCTGACTACGGGGAAGTTGCAGCTCTAACGGAGGCAGTTGCTAGGGCACTGGAGGGGAAGAAGGAAGCCCATATAATAACGCCATCTGGGACGGACCTTAGGATGAGCATAGAGGGGCGAGGCGTCCTTAGGGATACTGGCCTCTACCACAACCCTGGTGATTTCGGCAACCTACCTGCTGGAGAAGCATGCCTTGCACCTGTTGAGGGGACGGCAGAAGGGATCCTAGTAATAGATAGAATGGGAAGCATAGTAACTAGGCCCCTGAAGGTCATCGTGAGGGCAGGTAGGGCCATTCGGTTTGAGGGGCCAGATGCAGAGAAGCTAGAGGCCCTACTGCGCTCAGCAGATGAGAATGCATATAACATAGCTGAGCTTGGCATAGGGACCAACCCAAAGGCCCGCTTGAGGGGTATAGTGCTTGAGGATGAGAAGGTCCTAGGCACTGTCCACGTGGCCCTCGGCGATAATAGGTCCTTCCCTGGCGGTAGGGTGGCTAGCTCCATACACCTAGATGGGGTATTGCTCAAGCCCACCTTGATAGTAGATGGGCAGGTCGTGATGAGGAATGGGCGCCTACTGGTCAGCGGCCAAGCTTCTGGACCCTGAGCATGTACTGGCCTAGGACGAAGGCAGCTATCAGGATCAGGAGGCCAGGTATGAAGCGTATCCAGGCCCTGTAGGGCTCATCTGCGTACTTAGTGCTCTCGTACATCAGGTAGAGGCCTATGAAGCCAAAGGCGAAGTAGAGCATGGATATCATGCTCTCCATGAGCGTTTGCTCAAGCATGGTGTAAGGGTAGGTAACCCACATGGCACCTGCCCTAGGTATGTAGACCACTGGGTTCATTATCAAGTCGTATATGCCACCACCGAAGAGGAAGATCGCAGCTGCTACTGCTATGATGGCTACTACAAATGGGGATGGCTTAAGGGCCGAGAGGCGCCTGTAGGCCCTCCCAAGGGCCCTTGATATGGAGCGTAGGGCTAGCCTTGCCTTTGCCCTCTTGCTCATGGCCCCTCGTGGGC
>DQYM01000109.1 GCA_011040545.1 Candidatus Bathyarchaeota archaeon
CCACTTGTGCGTGTTAGGGAGGAAGCCGAAGAGGCCTTCGTTAGGAAGGAGCCACATGCTGGCAAGGGCCTATTCTGGACGGGCTTCTTCATAATCCTGCTCCTAACATACATATCCGTGGCTGGAGCTGTGAGCGCAGCTAACTCACCTGTAACCATAGTATCGGCTGGGACGCCCCTCAGGACCGATTACCCAGATTGGCTTGAGGCCCTTAACTGGATGAAGGAGAACTTGCCTGAGGATGCCGTTATAGCCTGCTGGTGGGACTACGGGTACTGGATCCGCATAATAGCCAACAGGACCACGTTGGCCGACAACGGCACGCTGAACATGACGCAGATACAGTGGATAGCCCGTATGTTCCTCTCTAACGAGACGGAGGCGCTCAAGATACTGCGCAGGTTTGGCGCTACACACGTCCTAGTCTTCGTTACCTTCAGGAGCGATGGAACAGATGCCCGCTATGGTGATGAGCAGAAGTGGCACTGGATGGCTGAGATAGCTAGCGACCGCTGGCCCGAGTTCTCAGAGGACCACTTCGGTGAGTACAAGGGCGGTAGGTGGGAGTGGAACGAGAGGGGCCGTGAGACGGTTATCTACAAGCTGATAACGTATGCTAAGGCACAGGTAGCTACTGGCAGGGTGAGCGAGCCAACGCTTGAGCACTTCAGTCTAGCCTTCATATCACATGGCCCTCAGAAGGGCGGGGTATACGTGAGGGTAGCTATATACGAGATACTCTATACGTAAGCTAGGGCCTTAGAATATGTATTCTGGCCCCCTACCCCTTTCTGGTCGCCACTCAAGGACCTCCTCTAGCTCTATGCCAGAGAGGGCCTCCTCTATCTCCCTGGCCTCCTCTATGCTCTTATCTAGGCCACTTAGGTCAACCTCTAGGCCAAGCATGCTCGTTAGGACCCTCAGGACGTTCTTAGCTGCACCTGGATCTGGTATGTGGCCCCTCGTCTCGCCTAGCAGGCAGATGGCATCCATGCCAGTGAAGCTAGCTAGGCCAAGCAAGAGGCCAGCGATGCCGACTATTGGGCTGCCAAGTGGGCTTACGGTAGCTCCAGCGCTCACGGCCATGTTTAAGAGCTCCTTGCTCGTAGAAGCACACATAACACGATGGCCACCTCCCTCCGTCCTGTACCCACCGACGGTTATCACGGTCTTAGCGCCATGCTTCTTAGCGAACTCAAGGACGCAGGTCGCAACCTCATACTGGCCCTCTGATGTCTGGGCCTGGCTATCGCCGACCATGAGTATTAGATCTGGTGCCCTCCCATCGCTACGCCAGTAGTAGAACTCGCCCTTGGGGAGCCTTATATGGCCATCACCATCTACTATCACGTAGTAGGGGAAGTGTGGCGAGTAGAGCTCAGCGAACTTCTCAGCACCAAGGGCCTCAACTAGGTAGCTGACCGAGAGGCGACCAACTAGGGCTAGGCCTGGTAGGCCCTCTATGAGCACTGGGCTCCTAAGCCTTACCCTCTTCAGCAGCTTCACATGCGTCCTCAATACCGCCAGCTCCCAAAGCTGAAGGGGGCACTGGGATTTAAACCTACTCTACGCCCTGGAACATCATGGCCACGAACTCCTCAGGCACGAATGGCCTTAGGTC
>DQYM01000140.1 GCA_011040545.1 Candidatus Bathyarchaeota archaeon
GCCGTAACGCCCTCCGTTAGGATGGCTAGGGCCGTCCTAATGGCCTGCTCTGCCCTTGCCTCCTCACCGCCTAGGTCGCCGAACTGGCCTAGTGCTATTTCCTCAGCTATCCTAAAGGCAAGCTCATCCTTCTCCATCCTGCTTGATAGCTCCCTTATACGCCCTGCTACACCAGGTGGCCCAACCATCCCCTCCACGAGGCTAGCAGTATCATAGGCTATGCCAGGCTCAGGCTCAGGTGCTGGGTCTAGGCCCCTAGCACGGGCTGCCCTAGCGATATCCATTAGCCTGTTGAACTCATCAATTATGGCCTGCTCGTACTGGCCCTTCCCGCTCCCCATGCCTGGCTGGGCTTGCCTGGTCGGGCCTTATGTGGCCTAAGCAGGTGAGCGCAAATGGCAGATAGGAGTTAGGTGTAAGTTTTAAAGGGGCGATTAAAGCCCTAGGCCCTAGCTAGCCTCGCCCTAATGCCCCTCTTGATGGCGGATATGAAGCCCCTTATCTTATCCCCTACCCTATGGCTCTTCTCCACAGCTGTCCCAGTTACCACGATATCAGCACCAGCCCTCACGGCCTTCTCAACGCTCTCTCCATCCCTTAGGCCCCCTCCCACCACCAGGGGTATGCTGATGGCCCTCCTAACCGTAGCTATCATGGTCTCTGGCACTGGCCTTGGGGCTCCAGAGCCAGCCTCAAGGTAGACGAACCTCATGCCCATGCACTCAGCAGCCATAGCGTAGGCAGCAGCTATCTCTGGCTTCTCGTATGGTATTGGGATGGCCCTACCTATTATGCCAGCAGCCCCACCATAGCCAATTATTATGTAGCCCATGGGTATGGCCTCAAGCCCAAGGCGCCTGACGAGTGGGGCACCGAGCACCTGGGCTCCTATCAGGAAGTACGGGTCCGTGGAGTTGAGCAGGGACATGAACCATATGGCATCTGCATGCTTGCTTATGCCAGTTACGTTGTTCGGGAATAGTATTATCGGCACGCTAAGCCCTCCCTCACGCATGGCCAGTATAACTGCATCTAGCTCTTCCGTGGAGGCTAGGGTAGAGCCACCAACCATTATGGCACTTGTCCCAGCCTCCTCTGCCTCCTTAGCTATGGCTGCAGCCTCCTCAGGTGATACACGCTCTGGATCTAGAAGCGTCATGTGGATGGCCCCATCTCCCTGGATGCGCTCAAGTAGGTAGCGCTCAACCTTGCCGAGCTTAGGCCCCATCACAGCTCACCTGCGTACACCATATCTGCGAACTTACAGTAGGCATCTACCTCCTTATGTATTGGGCTTATCGGTATATCCGCTGAGAGGCCACAGTGCCCACACATAACGTGGGCTACACGGCCAGAGGGGCCTGTCCTTATCTTCACGACCACCGACCTAGCACCGCACTTAGGGCACGTGAATACCTTTGGCAGCGTCCTCTTCCTCACTATGATCTTCCTACGCCTCTTCCTCCTCCCCACCACGGGCACCTCACGCTTCAGCCTGCCTGCACGGCAAAACCTTAAAACGTTACCGTGAAGGGGACGGCATGGTGTAGGGCTTGAGGCTAAGGCCAGAAATACTGAAAATAGATGCTGAGGCCGTGAGCTGGTTCATAACCAACTTCA
>DQYM01000207.1 GCA_011040545.1 Candidatus Bathyarchaeota archaeon
CCCTAAGCCCCTCCCTTATGGCATCCCAGGCACCAGATAGGATGAGGGCAGCAGCTACCACGCTTAAGGCAATGGCTAGGCATACTAGGGGCCAGTTCTCCACGACCAGCTCCTTTAGGCGGGAGGCTAGAGCACTTAGCTCCATTTAGCCTCGCCTAAGCCTAAGCTACGCTTGCTTTATTTAGCTCTCCGTTAAGCCTGCTGAGGGCTGCCGTTGGCTAGGGTAAAGGTCGCAGCCATCCAGGCTAGGCCAGTAAATGATGACTTCAGGGATCCAGGGAACGTTGGCCACGCACTAGAGCTCCTAGATAGGTGCGTTAAGGCCGATGATGAAGTGAGGATAGCCTGCTTCCCAGAGTACTTCCCCTGGCGTGGCCGTGAGGAACTCTCAGAGAAGGCCGAGGAGCTAGGCATATACATCATAGCTGGCCTAGCTGAGGAGGAAGGAGGGGCCTTGTACAATTCCTGCGTCCTAATTGGGCCAGATGGGCAAGTAGTAGGTCGTCAGAGGAAGCTAAACCTAGGCTTGATGGAGAGGAAGCATTTCGGCTTCTCACCTGGCCGTGAGCTAAGGGTTTTTGATACAGAGTTCGGGCGTATCGGCATAGGTGTTTGCGTTGACTTCTGGGGGCCTCCAAACGTTGGCCGTGAGCTGCTCAAGATGGGAGCTGAGCTGATATTCAACCCATCCTTCTTCTTCATATTCAGGGAGGCCTGGCACTACCTGCTGCTAGCTAGGGCGGTTGAGCTCATGGTGCCGATAGTAGCAGTAGATGTAGCTGAGTTCCCATTTAGGCTTGGGGATAGGGTCTTCAAGGAGTGCGGTGGCCTCAGCTGCATAATAGGGCCTCCCTGGAGGGACATGGATGACTTCTCCTCCTGGTGGTATAAGCCTCGCTTTGAGTGGCTACTGGGCCAGCTCGGCCTTGAGGAAGGCATCTTAATACGTGAGATAGATCTGGATCTAGCTCGTGAGTTCAGGAGGGCATGGTTCTCAAGGCTGCTTGGTAGGGAGGAGCTCTGGCCGTGAAGGTAAGGGTCTCAACTGGCACGGCAGCTGCCCTTGGCCTTGATAGGATAGCCATAATGGCTAGGCCAACAACCGCCTACCTCATGCTATACTACGATGGGCGCTGCCTTGCTAACTGTGCCTTCTGCCCCCAGGCCAGGAGCTCTAGGGCAGGCAAGCACATGCTATCAAGGGTATCCTGGCCCCCGTACGAGCTTGAGCACGTCCTTGAGGCCCTCGCTGGTGCTAGGGCTAGGGGCTTCAAGCGTGCCTGCGTCCAGGCCCTCCTCTACCCACGCTTCCTAGCCGACCTGAGGGCGGTTGTCTCTGCTATCTCAAGCTCCTGCGACCTCCCGATCTCCGTATCCGTTCAGCCAATAGGGGCTAAGAGCATGTTGGCCCTAAGGAATGCTGGTGCTGAGCGTATCTCCATACCCGTGGACGCAGCTACGCCCGCTATCTTTGATAGGGTAAAGGGGAGGCGCTGTGGTGGTCCCTACAGATGGGATGGGCACATGAGGGCTCTTGAGAAGGCCCTAAGGGTCTTTGGCCCTGGCCACGTGGGCACCCACCTGATAATCGGCCTTGGTGAAACAGAGCGTGAGGCAGC
>DQYM01000014.1 GCA_011040545.1 Candidatus Bathyarchaeota archaeon
CTTCAGATAGCAAGGGACCACCTGGGCTTTGTATTCACCTGCATAGGCTTTGATCCAACTATAGATGACGAAGCTGAGCTAGGGGCCGTTATGGAGCTAGCTAGGCAGCTAAGGGATGAGATAGTAGCTATCGGCGAGGTAGGGCTTGATTTCTACTGGGTTAGATCTGAGGAGGGGAGGAGGAAGCAGGAGGAGCGCTTTAGGCAGTGGATAAGGCTCGCTGGTGAGCTAGGCTTGCCACTCGTGGTCCACTCTAGGAGCGCAGGCAAGTACGCTATTCAGGTGCTGCTCCAGGAAGGCTACGATAGGGTCCTAATGCACGCCTTTGATGGGCGTGTTGGCTGGGCTCTAAAGGGAGTTAGGGAAGGGGGCTTTTTCTTCTCAATACCAACCTCAGTAGTTCGCTCCCAGCAGAAGCGTAAGCTAGCAAAAGCTATCCCACTTGAGAACCTCATGGTTGAAACTGACTCGCCAGTGCTGGGGCCAGAGCCAAGGGATAGGAATGAGCCAGCCAACCTAATCCTGGCCGTGAGGGAGGTAGCTACTATAAAGGGCGTGAGCCCTGAGGAGGTAGCTGAAGCTACGTTCCAGAATGCCGTTAACTTCTTTGGGCTAAGGGGTAAGGGCCTTGAGGGCTGAGGATAGGCTTAAGAAGGCCATAGAGCGCCTTAAGGCCCTTTACGGCCCCCTTAGCCCACCTGGCGATGTAAGCGATCCCTTTAAGGTCCTCATAAGGACCATTTTATCTCAGAACACTAGCTACAAGAACGAGCTAAAGGCCTTTAGAGCCCTAGAGGAGCAAGTAGGTATTGAGCCTGAGAGGCTAGCTAGCGCTCCCGAGGAGGATATAGCAAGGTGCATTAGGCCAGCTGGCCAGCACAGGCAGAGGGCCAAGAGGATAAAGGAGGTGGCAAAGTTGGTCCTAGAGCGCTACGGTGGCAACCTCTGGGGCCTGCTACGCAATAAGCCAGTTCTAGAAGCTAGGGAGGAGTTAATGAGCCTCCCTGGCGTTGGGAAGAAAACAGCCGATATAGTCTTGTTGTTCTGTGCTAGGAAGCCAGTTTTCCCAGTTGATAGGCACATCCTTAGGATAGCATCTAGGATGGGCCTCCTTGGGCCAAGGGTAGATTATGATGCCGTGAGCGAGCTGGCCATTAGGGCCTTAAAGCCAGGAGATTACCTCTTCGCCCACCTAGCCTTGATAAGGCTTGGGAGGGAGATCTGTAGGCCCAGGAAGCCCCTCTGCCAAGCCTGCCCAATAAGGGACCTATGCGATATGGGCTCTGGGGCACAGCGTGTTGGCCAGATGGCCTATGCCCCAGCTAAGCCCATTAGGAGCGGGCAGCCCCTTCGCTAGTGCTGGCATCCCTAAACAGCTGATGCCTAAACGAATAGGCCACTTCCCCCTGGCTTCCCCTCTGGCCTTGGTGGGAGCGGTATCTTACCGTATCTAGCTTCGTATTCCTGGATGCCCTTCATGAGCTGTTGGGCAAGGGCCTTTGCTGCTGGTGGCGTGAGGACTACCTCAACTAGGATCTCACGCTTCAAGGTCGGTGGCTCCTGGCCTAGCAGCGTTTCCTCACGGACCTCCATGTCCTCCCTGTAGAAG
>DQYM01000216.1 GCA_011040545.1 Candidatus Bathyarchaeota archaeon
CGGTGGCCAAGAAGAAGCTAGGCAAGGTAGTAGTAGGCGAGAAGGACACGCTGGCCCTGCTAAGGCCCGTCGTGGGCGGTTAGAGATGGGGGCCGAACTCAGGGTGGGCAACTGGACGGTAATGCTAGATGGCCCTAAGACTCTGAGGCTGGTAAGGCACGATGGTATAGAGGTTATCTTACCGCATAAGGTATCAATAAGAAACCTGAGGATAGGGCAGCTAATGGACTACGTAGCTGAGCTTGATGAGCTGATAGAGAAAGGGAGCATGACCGCCAAGAAGGGTACTACTAAGTTCAAGCTCAAGAGGAAGGCGAAAAAGCCTGGCATCTGGTTCCTAATGGCTAGGGGAGGCGTGAACTACGATATTGAGCTAGCTACTAGCGAGGCCCTGCTCATAGCCCTAAAGCTCCAGGAGTCCAGCATTGAGGACATAACGCTGAAGGAGTTTGAGTGGCGCACTCCAGTCATGTTCAGGGGGATTAGAGAAGCCCTACTTGGCGTTTTCTCGGCTTCCGCACTCAGTGAGGTAGCCATAGCCCAGGTGTTCAAGGATAGGCTGGATAGGGCGTACATCAGGCACGGTGCTGCCAGGGCGGAACTCCTCGTTGAGGACAAGCACTTCTACATCGTGCTAGAGGGTGCAGGGAAGGGGGAGCTAGGGCTCTTTAAGAAGCTAGCTGATGCCCTGAGGTTGGATAAGCTACCAGTATCGGATAGCCTAGCTGCAAGGCTGCTCCTAGGTAGTGCCAGAGTGCCTGACATCTTGGAGGATAAGGCAGGCGTGCTCGTTAGGAAGCGCATATTGAAGGAACTCTTCAAGGAGCATAAAGGAGAGATGAAGTTCGAGGGCAAGCACTTGGTCGTGGGGAACAAGTACGGGACCTGGCGTATCAACCTGAAAACTGGGGAGCTCAGGCTTAACGAGTACTTATTGTGTATTATGCCTGCTTACCCCTTTAAGTTCAGGGGCTACATCCGCCTGCCTGGGCTAGGCACCTTCAAGCTAGATAGCAGGACGGCTAGGGTGCTCGCAGTTGCCCACATAGCCCTGAGGCCAGATGAGGTTAAGGATAAGTCCATAAAGGAGCAGATACGTACTGCTAGGAAGAGGCTTGTGATAGGGGATTTCTTCCTCATCTAGGCTACTGCCCTACTGCCCACTTATGCTCAAGGCTGTGCTTTTTCAGCTCCTCAAGGAGCTCTGGGCACTTCTCTATGGCCTTTTGAACGAGGTGGAGGTACCTAGCTACCCTAGCAGCTTCCTCGCTCACCTCTATTAGCTGCCCATCTAGCACTACGTAGTGCTTAACTTGCACCTGCCTTTCCTTGGCCACGAATAGGGCCTCATTTATGGCCATGTGAAGTAGCAAGCAGTGGGGGGAGCCCTCTATGCTCACGACCACGATCTCCCTTGGCCTTGAGCACGTTATTATAGATGCTAGCTTGCCCATCAGCATGGTTGGGTTCTCCGTCTCAGGGCAGCAAGTAAATGCCTCTCGGCCCCTTGATAGGTCCTTGAAGAGGTCTGGGTAGAGCTTCTCCACGCACTCCGCAGCAAGGAGTATGCTGGCCCCCCTGAGGGGAGGGGACTTAACCCATGTTTC
>DQYM01000044.1 GCA_011040545.1 Candidatus Bathyarchaeota archaeon
AGCTCATCTGATATAATAACGCTCCACGTCCCCCTAACGCCCCAGACGAGGCACATGATAGGTGAGCGTGAGATAAGCATGATGAAGGATGGGGCCATCTTAATAAACACATCTAGGGGTGGTGTTGTTGATGAGGAAGCCCTCTACAAGGCCCTGGTGAGCGGGAAGCTAGCAGGTGCTGCCCTAGATGTATTTGAGGAGGAGCCACCGAAGGGCATAAGCTTGAAGCTAGCTAGCCTGCCGAACGTAGTAGCAACACCACACATAGGCGCTCAAACGGTTGAGGCACAGGAAGCAGCCTCTAGGCTAGCTGCTGAGAAGCTGCTTGAGTTCTTCAAGTCCAGGGGCCTCATATAAGGTGCTCAGGCATCAAAGAGTAGCCTAGTGAGCAGGTAGGGGCCTCTGAGGGCCTCGTAGGCCAGGATGGCCAGGGAGGACGGCAGGACAATGGCGTAGGCAATAGCGTTCCCAAGGGCTAGGTCGCCTAGGGGCACGAGGGCCATTACGTTCTGGGCCGTGAAGGGGAAGAGCAGCGGGTTATATGAGTGCTGCATGGCATCTATTAGGACATGCGAGAGGTTCCCAAGGGCACTTGATATGTAGAGGTTCAGGAGCGAGCTGGATCTAACACCCAGGGCCTCAATCTGTGCCCTAAGCAGGTGCCTGAGCAGGAAGACAATTGCTATTGTTATGAGGGGGCCTAGCGTTAGGGCACCGAATAGGCTGTGTAGAACCAGCCTATGGGCTTGAACGTAGGGCTCCGTAGCTGGCAGGAGGCCAAGCCAGGCGCCAAGGGCGAAGAAGGGGCACTCTACATCGGGCGTGAACGAGCCTATGGCTAGGCCAGCCATATCAAGCTCTAGCCCAGCTTTCTTAGCAGCCTTCCTCATGGCGTAGGCAAGTGGGTAGTGGAAGGGGGTTAGGGGCACGTTAGGCACCTCTCTGGGCATCCCTTATGGCCTTCTCAACCGCAGCCCTCGCAAGCATAGCGGATAGGTGTATCATGTCCTCGCCCAGGAGCGGGTCCTCAACGTGGGAGGCAAGGCATGGATATATCTGGACGTAGAGGCCAGCTAGGGACGGGGCTTCCTCAGCCCTAGCTCCCACGAGCCTACGGGCCATGTAGTAAGTTGAGCCACATGGAGCCCCCCTAATGACCTTAACACGCTTAACCCTGCCACCCTCTAGCTCAATAGCTACGGTAGGACGACCAAATCGCCTAGAGAAAGCATGTATTGGACCTGGCCCACTAGAAAGAGAGCAGAATGGCCTTGGAAATGAGAAGGGAAGCCCCATTTCCTCTAGCTCCTCTGAAAGCTGGAGTTCTAGGCCCCTGGGCAGGACACGGTAATCATCTACTGGGCATATCAGGCCTCTCACATCTAACTTCCTTGCTAGCTCAGGGATTAGAAGGGTAGCACTAGCTTCCTCAAGCAGGAAGAGGGCTAAATCTGCACCAGCTACCTCACTAGGAAGGCCTTCTAGGATTTTCCCTACTAGGACCTCTATTTCCTCATCTAATATCTTGGGGAGGCCCTTCCTTATTTTTACATCCCATATTTGCCATTCTGGAGCTTGCTCCCTTACATGCTTGATTATTCTC
>DQYM01000062.1 GCA_011040545.1 Candidatus Bathyarchaeota archaeon
CCAGAGCTCCTGCCAAGGGGCCACATGGCCTGTGTAGCAGCTCCAAGCGAGCTTTGCATAAGCGATATGGCCCTAGATGCTGGTTTAAAGCCAGTTGAAGCTTATTTCTTCTTCGTCCACGATGCACTTACTAGGGAACTAGCTGTCCTAGCTGTCCCCTGAGTCCTGCTCGTGCCAGAGGGCTTGAGCTAGCATATCCAGCTTGGCCCCACCAATTAGCAGGCCCTGCAGCATCAGGGCATCTACTAAGAACCTCCTTGCCCTTAGGATCCGTGGTGAGCCCTCTGGCCATACCTCTAGCAGGACCACCCTATCCCACCTGACCTCTGCTTGGGCCATTAGGAAGGTAGCTGAGAAGGATAGGGCGAGCAGGAAGAATGGGTTTACGAGCAGGGGAGAGGTCCTCCAGCTTAGGGCACTTGGCCTCAGGGCTAGGAGGGCTAGGAAGGCTGATAGGAGGGCTACTGGGCAAGCTAGGCTCCAGGTCAACATTCTCCTCTTGCTCAACCCATCCCTCATGGCCCTGCTGACATCGGATAGATCTCGGTAGCACAGCCCAAGGGACGCTAATAGGCCCACTACGGTAGATAGGATGGCAGTGCGCACGGCAACTGGATCGCTTAGGACATCCTCGTATTCACCTAGTGAGGAGAGAAAGCCAGGGATGTGCGTTAGGGCCAGCAGGGCTAGGCAGGTAGCTAGGATAACCACTAGCACCTGGCTTAACCGCTCGTAAGCCCTCAGGGGCTCCTTAAGCCGCCAGCACAACCGCCTCTCCCGCAAGCCCCACTGGCCCCACAGGCCTCCCTTTTTACTGGGCTAGATATATCGCTGTTGGGTGCGTGGTCGTGGGCAGTGGCTCCCCAAGGATGGGCTTCATAGTGAACCCAATCGCTGGCATGGGAGGGGCAGTTGGCCTCAAGGGGACAGATGGGGAGGAGGTGCTTAGGAAGGCCATAGAGCTAGGCGCTAGGCCAGTTGCACCAGGTAGGGCCAAGGAGTTCCTACGTGCCTTTCAGCCCATGAGGAGCAAGGTTGAGCTCCTAGCTGGCGCTGGCTTGATGGGTGAGCTTGAGGCCATAGAGTGCGATTACAGGCCAATAGTCATAGGCAAGAGGAAGGAGAAGACGACAGCTGAGGATACAAAGGCCATAGCAAGGAAGATGGTGGAGCTAGGCATAGACCTACTTGTGTTCTGCGGTGGCGATGGAACAGCTAGGGATGTGCTTGATGCTGTGGACCAGGAGGTTCCAATTCTAGGTGTCCCAACTGGTGTTAAAATGCATAGCGCTGTCTTTGCCGTGAACCCAAGGGCTGCTGCAAGGGTAGCTATGGGCTTCCTATCTGGCGAGCTACCAGTTCGTGAGGTAGAGGTCATGGATGTAGATGAGGAAGCATTTAGGCAGGGCCGTGTCTCAGCCCGCCTCTACGGCTACGTGCTAACGCCCTACGAGCCAAGGCTAGTTCAGGGCATGAAGGTCGCAAGCCCGACCACGCCAGATGAGGAGGAGAACAAGCGGGCCATAGCGAGGCAGGTGGTAGAGGACATGGAGCCAGGCGTTATATACGTGGTCGGCCCTGGCACCACGACCAAGCC
>DQYM01000124.1 GCA_011040545.1 Candidatus Bathyarchaeota archaeon
ATAGCTTCTAAAGCCCTTATGCCTTATCACCATTTTCTCCCCAAAGGTCATGAAGGCAAATTCCCTATGAGGCAGGTCCCTAGGCTCCTTAGGGCCTCTCTTAGCATAGTAGCTAGCGAAGAGCTTCTTCAGGAACCTAGCTGTCCTCTCGTCCACTTTCCCCCTCGCCTCCTTCCTCACCCTTGGCCTCCTTCCTAGCCCTCCTCAGAGCCCATAGCTTACGCCTGTAGTAGCTAAGCGGGTGATTTACCTTCTCGCAGAGCTCATCTGCCCCCACGCAGAGGCCGTAGGAGCGCATGGTACGGCAGCTCGGTGGCGTATAGCGTGTCTTGCTCCCACGCTCGCCAGCTATGTGCTCAACTTGGTAGCGTGTTATCTTCTCGCTGAAGTCAGCTACACGCCTGAAGAGCTCCACTATGTCGTCTACGCCCATCCCTATGTGGATTAAGAAGGCCGTGAAGGCAAAGCGACCAGCATGGGGGACGTGCCTTCGCTCACTTAGGGCCTCGTATATGGCCTTCATGCAGGGCGGGAAGGCCTCAAACCTAACCTCACCAACGGCCTCAAGGCTTGGCCCCTCACCAAGCCTAAGCTCCTTTAGGAGCTCCCTAACCTTCTCCACATAGGGCCTGAGGGCCTCTGGTAGCTCCCTTGCCCCTTTAGTTGCCTTCTCAAGCGATGCCTCTATTCTCCTCCTTATTTCCTCCGTAAGGAGCCTAGCTAGCTCCTGGCTGGTCAGGAGGACTTCCCCCGACCTAACTAGCCTGTTCACCAGCTTCCACTTAGGACCCTTTAGGCCAGAGGCATTGCGTAGGTAGTCTAGCACGCTAACTGAGAACTCATATAGGATGCCACCATCAAGGACCTCAATCCTCCTCAAGTGCCAGCCTAGCTCCCTTGCGATGGCCAGTAGCTTATCAGCAGGCTCAGCTAGCAGGAAGTGCTCAGCCCTCTTGGCCTCAGCTAGTGCATATCGCTTCTCTAGGTAGTCATTGCCAACTGCTGCTACGAGGGCTATGGCCACTGGGTAGGATAGGACCTCTAGGTCCTCATCCACAATTGATGTACTTACCTCACCAGCCCTGATGGCCTCGGAGACACGCTTAATGGCCCTATCTAGGACGCCAGATAGGCTAGGCGATGTGAGGTCCTTTATATCAAGGTGCATTTCAGCTACGTAGGCTGAGGCAGCCCTTAGGAAGGGATACTTAGCTAAATCAAGCTTTGTGAGCCCAGCTGTCCCTGCCCTCCTCACTCTGCCTCGACCCTCGGCGCTAAGTAGAAGATCAGCTTGCCCTCGTAGGGCAGCCTGAAGTCAAGCTTTATTGGCTTGTTGGTTGAGAACTCAAGCGTTACTACATCGGCGAGGGCTGAGCCAGCCTTCACCATCTTCTCAAGCATGCTAGTATCAAATGTAGCTGCCGAGGGCTCCTTCACATCAAAATCTATCACGGCCTCAGAGGTCCTTGAGAACTCCACAGAGGCAGAGCTTACATCGCTCTCAGCCGTTAGCAGTAGCCTCTCATTATCTGCTGAGAACTTCACGAAGTCCCCAACCAGCGATACATCAGCTATGGCCTTCTTCAGCTCA
>DQYM01000163.1 GCA_011040545.1 Candidatus Bathyarchaeota archaeon
AGGCCTATTACACCCCTCTTTAAAATCTAGGCGGTGAGGTGCCTTCCTTGCCGATAACGTATGCCTTAGCCTCCTGTAAATAATGAGCTGACTTTGAAGGCATCATCCATAACAATATGGCGACATATGGCATATGTAGCCAACCTTGGGAGGAGAGGCTATCTATTTTGTTCTCTAAGGCTTCAATATCAGCCCCCATCCCCTCCCCAGGGGAATATCGGGAGGGTAGAACGCATATAAGCTTAACAGCTTCCAGCCTGAATTGTGAGCCGCACTGAAAGGGCCATAGCGCTTAGGCGGATAAGGCGCCTCTTCCAGCTCGCCCTAGAGGTAGCCAAGCAGGATCTAGCCCTAGCTGATCGCTACGTTGAGATAGCAAGGCGAATAGCCATGAGGGCTCGCATTAGAATGCCACGTGAGTACAAGCGCTTGATATGCAAGGGCTGCAAGCGCCTCCTCCTACCAGGCCTCACGTGCCGAGTTAGGCTCCAGCCGAGGAGGGAACCTCATGTAGCCATTACCTGCTTGAGGTGCGGGCACGTGTTCAGGATGCCCATAAAGGGCCGTAAGGACAGGGAGCGCCTCATGGCCGAGAAGGAGGCCAGGGCCACCAGGCGGGCTCGTGGCCGCTGGCTCAGCCGTAGAGGGCCTAAGGCCCCTTAAGGGAGATCTCAACCCCTCTCGTGGCCTTAAACGCCTTGGGCTCCCGCCTTGGTGGCCGTGTGGTGCTCGGGCAGGCGAGGTAAAGGCTGATATCGGAGTGGGTTGCTACCTCCCCTGCCTGGGTCTGGCCCTCACTCGGGCTCGGCACGCTCGGTAGGTTAGTTGTGTGGGTGTAAATGGCCCACACGAGCCTACCGTAGGTTAGGTTCACCAGGGCCTCATGGCCCGAGGCTGAGTCCACGTTTAACCACATCAGGAGGGACCTACGGCCACACAACAGGGGGGCTATCGATATCTTAAGCACGCCCCTCAGCTGGCTGGTTCTAAGAGGCGTTTCAGCGCTCAGGAGGGGCGTGCCGTCGCCTGCCGTTATGTTGAGGGGCACGAAGGCGAGCTCCGAGCCGTCCACATCCCTGGAGCCCACCATGAGGACTGGTGCGGCGCCCTCTAGGAGCGTGTGGAGGCTGGTTAGGCTCTTGTCTACCGTGAGGTTCACGAGAGCCCAGTCCGAGTAATTGTACGGGTAGAGGCCTGGCATGGTGGCCTCAGCCCCAAGCCACTTGGAGAAGGCGTAGCCCTCTAGCGGGCGGTAGATGGCTACTGCGTACTCGCCCTTGGGCAGCACGGCCACGCAAGGTGCCGTTCCAACCCAGGCCACCCTGGGCACGAGGAGGCCATCTGAGGCCCCGTAGGGCCTCCTATAGGGCCTCGGCACGAGCCTCCACTCAGATAGGTCTAGGACGCACGCCCCGAAGTCCCCTATCTCAAAGCCCCCCTCCATAGCCGACGTGATGTTGAGGAGGACGCCGTTTGTGTAGTAGGCTACCACGTGCCTATCGTTGCCCACGTTGACGCTCGTGGTGGCCTCAAACACTGGCCCATCCGAGTAGGACCAGAAGGCGAACCTGTA
>DQYM01000166.1 GCA_011040545.1 Candidatus Bathyarchaeota archaeon
CTTTATCTCCTCAACCCTCTTATCTAGCTCAGCCTTGAGCTGATCACCTACGTAGCGGCCGCTGAAGGCATCTATCCTAGCAGCCATGGAGATCTTGCCAGCAAGGGCACGGGCTATCTTCCCCCTCTGCCAGCGCTTAGAGCCCTTAACGTAGTAGTGCTGGAATATAACGCCATGCTTAGGTGGCTTGCCTCCCGTCCTCAAGGCCCTGAATAGGGCTTTCTCAGCCCCCAGGACCTGAACCGTGCTTGAGGGGAGCTTAGCGAGCTTCTCAAGGCCACCAGCTAGGGATATGAGGCGAGCACCAAGCAGGGCTCCAGCAACCGCCTTTAGGTTCGGTGCTATCTCATCCATAACGGCATCTATGTAACGCTCAAGTGCCCTCCTCATGCCGTACAGCTCAAGGGCTATGGAGCAAACATCCCTTATCCTGCTTAGGTCGTCCTCCCTTAGGTCGGCCCCAACTGAGCTAGCAGCAGCTTCCGCAATCCTCCTGGCCTTGTCCTTGGGAAGACCAAGCTTAGATAGCTTCTCAACCGTGAAGTTATCCCTATGGCCAAGCTCCCTAACGAGCCTTATGAAGCGCTCGTGCTCCTCCACTAGCCTATTCAGCTCTGGGAAGTGTATGTTGTACCACTCCCTTATCCTGCTCGCCATGAGGTTCAGTATGCGGTCTATATCATCTATCATGTTTATGGCTTGTGCTACAACTAGGTCCCTCTTCTCAAATGAGCGCCTCACAAGGGCCCTTGTTATCTCCATGTTCACATCATGTATCCACTTGCTTAGGTCCTCACCTGGCTTTAGGAAGCCTATCTCCTTGGCGAAGGAGGCCATATCAGCTCTAACACGCTCCGCAGCCTCAAGCGGTGCCTTAGCAGATGTAGAAACGCCGAGCTCCTCCCCAACGCTCCTAGCTAGGTCGGGGTTCTCAAAGTAGAAGGCCTCAAAGCCCTGGCCCACGAGGGCCTTCACGAGGCCTAAGAGCTCCTTGGTGGGCCTACCATCCATTAGCGTTATCAGCTTCCTAGCTACCTGCTTCACATCCTTAGGGAACTTGATGTGCCTAACTAGCTCACCTGACGGGTCAAAGGCAAGTATGCCAAACGGTGCTATCACTACCTCAGCTGCTCTTACCTCACTCAACATGGCCCTCTTGAGGTTTCAGCTAGGGCTACATATAATCCTTGTGCTGCCAGCCCCTACCCCAGGCCCCTAACGGCCTCACCAACCATATCGGATACCCTTGAGAAGCCATGCCTCTCCATGTACTGCTCAATCCCAGCCGTTATGGATCTGAAGACCCGTAGGCCCCTGTAGTATATGGCTGAGCCAACTTGGATGGCTGAGGCACCAGCTAGTATGAATTCCACAGCATCACGCCAGCCCATTATGCCACCACAGCCCACTACAGGCACATCTAGGGCGTGGTGGAGCTCGCAGACAGCCCTAAGGGCTATGGGCTTTATGGCAGGGCCAGATAGGCCCCCAAAGCCAGCCGATAGGACGGGCCTACGGAGCTCCACATCTATGGCCAAGGCCCTAACCGTGTTAATGGCTACTACGCCATC
>DQYM01000225.1 GCA_011040545.1 Candidatus Bathyarchaeota archaeon
ACTATCCTCCCATCCCTCACCGTGTATGCGTGCTCAAGGGCCACGTAGGCGAGCCTATCTAGGCCGAAGGATGGCTCTACGACATGCGGTATTATGTGCTTACCCCTTACCTCCCTCTTGGCCCTAACGACAGCTATGTGCTCACCCGTGAGCGTGTAGGGGCCTACGGCTACCCTGCCCTCCTCCTCAAGGGCCTTAGCTATGGCCTCATCCTCCATGCCTGAGAGCAGCTTAAGCACTTCTGGGGCCTTCTGGCCGAAATCACGTTTTATCTCCTTAGCCTTCGGCTTAACCGAGACCTCCTCTACCGTGATTGGCTCCTTGAACTCCCTGAAGGCAGTTAAATCAACTCCCGACCACTTCGTATGCCTGCTCAAGTCGTAGTCCGTCCTGTAGTTGTGGCCTGATACCTCAACCCAGCCCCAGCGCTCCGTCCAGACCTCTTGGTCGTAGCCCTGGACTGAGTAGTGTGCCCTCTCCCACTCCAGCTTCTCTATGAACCGCTGCTTATCGGCTGGCACGCCTAGCTCCTCAAGCAGGCGCTTTGCTAGGGCCATGAAGTAGGCCATCCACTCCATCTTTATGTAGCCCCTATCAAGTGCCTCACGGACGGTTAGCTCAACTGGCTCCTCAGAGCCCTTCAGCCTTACCTCAGCTGGCACGAGCCTTAGGACCTCATCCTCAACCTCGTGGAGCCTTGGGCAGCTTGGATCCTCTGGGTCAAAGAAGAACTCGTAATCAATTATGGTGAACTCCCTTAGCCTTATTGGCCCCTGCCTAGGCGATATCTCGTTCCTAAGTGCCCTGCCTATCTGGACAACGGCAAAGGGTAGCCTCTTCCTGGCCTGCTCGTAGAGGCGCATGAACTCCACGAATATGCCTTGTGCTGCCTCTGGCCTCCCATAGCCAACTGCATCTGAGTACGGGCCTATGGTCGTTACGAACATGGTCGTGAAGTAGCTCGGCCTGCCTAGCTCGCCCCCGCACTCAGGGCACCTTATGCCCCTTGAGGCCATCTCAGCCATCATCTGCTCTAGGCTTAGCTTCTCAGCATCCTTTACGCCAGCATCCTCAAGCAGGTGGTCGGCCCTGAACTTACGGCCACACCTAAGGCACTCAACCATTGGCTCCTTGAAGTGCTCTACGTGGCCAGATGCCTCAAATACCTTGCTCGGCATTATAACTGGCGAGTCTATCTCTAATGCCCCTAGGGGCTTCACGTAGATTTCCCTAAACTTCCTTATTATCCGCTCCTTAAGCAGGACGCCAAGTGGGCCATAGCAGATGAAGCCACTTACGCCACCGTATATCTCAACGGCTGGCCAGAAGAATCCCCTACGCCTTGCTAGCTCGCTTACCAGCTCATACTTATCCTTTCTAGCCAAGCCTTACCAGCCCCTGCTTACGTGGGCCGTGAAGAAGGATATAAGGTATTAGTGGAGGCTTGGTGGGAGGTGGTTGCCCTGCCAGTGAGGGTGTTGGTTACCGACCCAGTAGACCCCATTGGCCTTAGGCTACTAGAGGAAGCTGGCATTGAGGTTAGCTACGAGCCCGATATAGGCCC
>DQYM01000057.1 GCA_011040545.1 Candidatus Bathyarchaeota archaeon
AGCGATTATGGCTTAAGGGCAGTTGAAACCATCTGCTCACATGGCTTCGCAGATTGGATTTGGGGCATTCACGAGTTCACGAGCACGCCACCGCTTGAGGCCGTTCTAGATGAGCCAGAGGCCTACCTGCCTAGTGGCCTACCAGACTGCGACCTACTGCTCTCCCTTGGCCTACCCCAGGAGCTCCAGGCCCTCCTGCCAGCCATAGCTAGGTCGGTTGGGGCTAGGGCAGTTGTAGTAGCTATCTGCGATACAAGCTGGTTACCACCTGGCCTTAGGGAGCAGATCAGGGATGAGCTTGAGGATGCTGGCATAGCCTGTGCCTTCCCAAAGCCCCTCTGCAGCCTTGAGGAGGTCGGCGACCCCACCATAGATGAGTTCGCAAGGCACTTCGGGAGGCCAAGGCTGGTCGTGAGCGTGAGGGGTGGCGTGATAAGGCGTATTGATGTGCTTAGGGGCTCCCCATGTGGCTCAACTTGGTACATAGCCGAGAAGCTCGTGGGCCTGCCTGTAGAGCCAAGGGAAAAGCTGTGGGAGGAGCTCGCAAAGGCCCACCACGCCTACCCATGCTTAGGCAGCATGGCCATAGATCCAGAGATAGGCGATGCCATCCTACACAAGGGCCAGTACATAATAAGGGAGGCGCTTGAGGAGGCACTTAAAAAAGCAGGATTCTAGCTTAGCCTTCTGCCCTAGATATCCACGATTGCCTTCCACAAGCCGTGCTTATTGCAGAAGGCCCTTACCTCAACCCTGCCCTCGTAGAGCGGGAACCTAGCCTCTGGCTTCTCGCCTGGCTTGAAGAAGTGCCTATATACGTTATCACCAGCTACGAGCTCCACCCACTCTATGTAGTGGTCCTCGGCCATCGGGTGTTCAACCTCGCCAACACGCACGCTTATGCCCCCATCGCCCACGGCCACTACTGGCAGATGCTTCTCAGAGCCAGGGCCACCTGTCTTCTCAGCTAGGAGCGTCATGGGCTGGCCACAGCAGACTAGCTTGCCGACACCAGCATGGACCACGACTACGATATTACCACAGATATCGCACTTATACACCTGGAGGCGTTCCGTCATGCCCATCACCCCTCCAGTAGCTCCCTAACCTCTTCCTCGCCCTTCCTCAGCTCTACCGCTTGCTCCCCATCTAGCCTCAGCAGGAGGGCAAGGAACTCACCTACGTGCGTCTTCTCCTCCCTAGCTACATCTAGGAGCGTGTGCTTAACGGCCTTATCAGAGGCTAATGCTGCCATCTGCTCGTAGAGGCTTATGGCATCAAGCTCAGCTATAATGGCAATGCGTAGTATCTGCTTATTGAGCTCCTCTGGCCTGAGCTTGGCTAGCTCTATGGGCACCTGGGATAGCAAGCCTTTCCACCAGCTTACCACTTTAGTTCAACCTGATAAATCTTTTGGTTAAAGAAGTTAACCATTATAGGGCAAGTAATTAACCTTATAAGGAGGTATGCCGAACTGAGGGGCGGTGGTGGCTGTGAGGGAGATGACGAGGCGCTTCCTAGCTGATGCCTTCGCTGGTGAGAGCCAGGCCCACATGCG
>DQYM01000091.1 GCA_011040545.1 Candidatus Bathyarchaeota archaeon
AGGCCCCCTTATATGGCCTTCAGCAGGACGCATAAGAGCGCTGTGCCACAGCCTATCAGCACCATCTTGAGGCCCGAGAGGGCTATGTTCTCCTTGGATACACGGCCTAGGAAGGCCCCTAGGGCGAAGAGGGTGGCCATGTTTATGGCTAGGGCAGTGTAGATGGCATTCTTAATGTCAATTGGGAGTAGCATGGCTACTATAAGTGGCGATAGGGAGACGGCTGCAGCTACCATGGGCGCTAGGCCATCTACAAGTGCTACGTAAACCGAGGCCAGTAGGGAGGCCTTCTCCAGGTCTGTGTCCTCTAGGTCGGTTAGGAGGAGGCTCTCCAGCTCCTTAAGGCGCCTCAGCCTCTCTGCCCTCTCCGTCATGAAGGTGCCAGTGAAGCCAGAGATGCCCATAGCAAGGCAGTTAGCTAGCCCAACTGCTACTATGAACCTTGGATCCTGGACCCCTACTGCGAAGTAAGCACTTACAACAACGCTCAGTATGGCTAGGGCACCATCAAAGGCATTCATAACGAGGTACCGCCTTGCAATCTCATCTACCTGGCCAGCTTTCATGTGCGTCCTAAGCTCCCTTAGCCTCTTGATAAGGCGCCTTAGAGCAGAGCTCTCTTGCCCCATCTAGGGCATCACCGCCCAGACGAGTATATCACCTCATCTATGCTCTGTATGGTAGCACCGAACCTCCTTATGGTCCTCTCTATCTCATCGTAGTTCAAGCCAGTCCCCTCTATCGTCATCTTAACGGTCTCCGTTTTAGCATCCATCTCGCCGACTATAATGCTAACGTGGGAAACGCCATCTAGCTCACTTATGAGCCTCCCAAGCTCCACGACAGAGGGCTCGTGCGTCTTAAGCACGTCTAGGACCACCTTGGTCAGTTGGGGGCGTTGGGGTTTGGACATCCTCCCCCTTCACCGCAACATAAACCTAGTACCGCCTAAACTTAAGGCTTTCGCTTAGGGGTCCACATAGGCTAGAATGTCCTTATGAAGGGCTCTAGCTCAAGAGCACTATTGAACTTACGTGATAGCTCAACCTCTAGGTAGGCTGCCGCTTCGTTGAAGTAGGGAGGCCCCTTCCTTGAGAACAGCGTGAGGATGAGGCCATCGTGGTCTATCTTGTAGCCAAACCTACATGGCTCATGGCCCCTCACCAGCACCCTAGCACCTACCGTGAGCAGGAACCGCCTTGTTACATCTGGCCCAAAGGCCCGACCAGCCCCACGCCAGGAGGGATAGGCCCCTACTATGCCCTCCTCTGGGTCGCTCCAGAGCACTTCCTCAAGGTGCGTTTCAGCTGGGTGCCTCAGGTGGGCGAAGGCTAGGTCCTCAAGGCTCCTGAGGCGGCTTGGTGCACCACCATGTAGCATCACGAGCGAGCCCTCAACGAGGGCAGCTACGTAGAGGTGCTCCCAGAGCTCCCTCAGCTCCTTGTAGGCCCTAAGGCCCTCATCACGCCCGAACTTGGCCATCAGGTAGTAGGGTAGGTCGTGGGGGACGGCAAGTATATCAGGTGGCCCCTCGTGGTTGCCCCTAAGGAGCA
>DQYM01000101.1 GCA_011040545.1 Candidatus Bathyarchaeota archaeon
CTGAGGTGTGGTCTTGGTGTATTTATCTGGTTCCTTCCCAAGTGTAACATGGAAAGCTAGATCCTCTATTTCAAACTGCCCGCTCTTGAGGCGCTGATAGTACTCCCTAAGGATGGCCTTTATCCTCTCCTTGGCTAGCTCAAGATCCTCAGGGCTTCTTATTTGAGCAAGCTCTTCAACAACACGCATGAACGCTTCCTTTATGAAAGCTGGGACGTGCTTTTTCTTGCCAAGCAGCCCCTTCACATCCACGGTTCCATCTACTAGGACGCCTAGGTAGTTCTTCTTCCGCTCTGAGAAGACCACGTACCGATATACCTTATCTATGTCCAAGTCCAGCTTGAGCTCCCTATCTGCCCAATCTATTAGGGTCTCAATTTGCTCATCGCTTGGCCTCTTGAGGAAGACGCTATCCGTATCGCCGTATAAAACCTCCATGCCGAGTTCCTGGCACTTCTTTATCACGGATGTTATTGCATGCCTGCCTATGGCTGCTGTGCTCTCGGCCACGGGTGGGCAGTAGAACTCAAATATATCTGCCCCAAATACGCCATAGGAGGCATTTAGTATGACCTTAAGGGTTAGCTGGACGACCTTGTACCAATGCCTTAGCTCCTCAGGGAGGCTCTTGTCCTTTGAGCGGGGCTTGTACCAGTATACCCTTAGGTCCCTCAGGGAGCCTATGAGGAGGCTTGAGATTCCCCTGCGCTTCCTACAAACCCAGTGCGGTAGGCCTGGCACGAGGTTGTCCCTACACTCCTCATGTGGGCACCTAACTGTTTCAAAGCTTAGGTTCCATACCTTTATGGCAGATGGGTAGAGGGAGGCGAAGTCAAGCACTATTACATCCATGTGTATGCCTGGCTTGGGCTTAACCACGATAGCACCCATGTAGCGCCCCTTCACGATGGCCTTAGTTGCCGTCTGCCCCTTCTCAGCCAGTATGTCCTCTGGGTTTGGTATGAGTGCCCCCATGCGCCTGAGCTCGTACTGCATGAAGGAGCGGATCCACCTGGACACGCTGAGCCTAGTGGCATCCTCTAGTGGCATCTTGCTTATACGGCTCAGCAGCACGGCCAGCTTCATCACTAGGTCGTTATCAAACTGCGTTAGCCTAAGCGTTATGAGGGCATCACGGTAGCAGTACTCAGCTAGCTCCGCATAGGTGAGCTCGGAGAGGGGCTTGGTCAGCTCTACCTTCCTCATGCCTAAGAGGGCCTCACCGACCTCATCTAGGTTTGCGCTCTCGTACTTCTTCCCAAATGCGTAGACCTGGAGGGCAGTTATCTTGAAGAGCTTGTATAGGTCTATATGTATCCCGTACCTAAGCGAGTACTTATCCCTGCCTGGCTCAATTGGTATCTCCTGCCTCCTGAAGCCAAGCCTCTCGGCCCTGTGGAATAGGTACCTAAGGTCAAACTCATCTCCATTGAAGGTTACCACTACTGGGTAGTCTATTAGTGCCCTGAAGACGGCTAGCAAGAGCTCCTCCTCGCTATCGTAGAACTCCACCCTAACTTGCCCTGGTAGGTTGAACTTGCCTTCCTCAAC
>DQYM01000118.1 GCA_011040545.1 Candidatus Bathyarchaeota archaeon
CGCTTCCCAGATGCCAGGCACATGATAGAGCTAGGCGTCCCAGTGGCCCTTGGCACCGACTTCAACCCCAATTGCCCAGTAGAGGACATGCAGCTCGTCCTCTCACTAGCCTGCTACTGCATGAAGATGACGCAGGCAGAAGCCCTATCGGCAGCTACCTTGAACTCCGCCCACGCTGTCGGCCTATCGGGCCAGGTGGGCTCCATAGAGCCTGGCAAGAAGGCAGACCTGGTCGTGCTAGATGCCCCAAGCCACGAGCACCTAGGGTATAGGCTTGGCACGAACCTAGTGAGGCACGTGGTAAAAGCAGGCCGCATTGTAGTTGAGGACGGGAAGCTAGCTTACTGAGGACCTCCTGCCGACCTAGTGCCTTCCTGCCTCGTGCTCCTGCTCGCTGGGTGGGGGAGGTTGATGGCAGGGAGGGCGATGCCCGTGATATCATGGAACGGCAAGAGCCGTAGCACTGATGCGATTGGCCTGATCTTCAAGCTCGCTACCGAGGCCTAGCCTCACTGAGCTTAGATAAAGGTTTAAAGAATTAACCAGCCACCTGCTAATGGAGGGCCTTGACCTCTGAGGATGAGCTAGCCCGATGGTACTTCGTGCTTAGGAGCCCACTTAGGCTTAGGATAATAAGGCTGCTCGGTGAGCGAGGGCCACTTCCCTTTAAGGAGCTCAAGCGTGAGCTAGGGGCTGGCGTCGGGACCATATACTACCACTTAAGCATAATGTCGGAGCTCATAGGGCAGGATGAGAAGAGGCGTTACTACCTAAATGAAGTTGGCATGAGGATCTTCTCGGCCCTAAGGGATGGGACGCTAGCAAGCGTGGTGGGGCAGCCAACTATCGGGGAGAAGCTCCTCAAAGTATTCCTGCTATCACCCGTGCTTAGGACCGCATGTGAGGACCTAAGGATAGGCACGCCACTAGCCATAGCCATACTAACCCTAGGTGCTTTTGGCTGCTCAAGCGCAGGCCTTATGCCAGTGCTCATGTTCTACGTTAGGACATCTACTTCTAGCCCCCTCTGCTTGTTCTTCCACTACCTAGGCCAGCAGCTCTTGATCTTCCTAGCCTGCGAGGGGCTTAGCGCCCTTTTCCTTAGGAGGCTTGGAGGGGAGGCACAGCTTGCTATTGGCATTGGCATAGCTAGCTTCCCGATGGCCATGTTCCCATACATATACATGCTGATACCATATGATATATCGCTTAAGCTACTTCCGTTCTTCCACCTCTGGGCCATACTGCTTATCTGCTCTGCTATTTCACTGGGAAAGGGGATTAGACTAGATCGATCCCTTCCAATAGGCATAACATTCATGTTCATTAACATGCTTCTGCTCGCCTTTCTTGGTGTTCTAAGTTTCTAGATTTCCCTTTCAACTCGTTCTAGGCGCTTGGAATAGGTAGTGCTTATCCAGCCCCATAGGGAGCCCTCTAGTGGTGGAGCGTGTGCGAGGAGCGCAGGTTGCCTGCTTGGCCACCATCGCCTTCCTCTTAGCCACCATCGCCCTCCCGCTCATGCC
>DQYM01000248.1 GCA_011040545.1 Candidatus Bathyarchaeota archaeon
AGTCCGTGCTGAAGGCAGCTGAGGGAAGTGGAGTTGATTTCCTAATCCTGAATACAGATGGATGGATAGCTGGCCACAGCGCAGCTCAGTACAAGAAGGCTATGGCATCAATATTCAATCCAGATTTGATCCTTGCCCTTCACAGGGGAGAGGAGCTTAATGGCGTGCTAAAGGCACTTGAGGACTACGACATAAGGAGCCTTGAGGTCCCAGACTTCGTTAAGGAACGTGATAGGGAGACTAGGCGTGAGCTCAGGGCTCAGGGCTACAGGCGCTACCTTGAGGGCGCTAAGGTGGTAGCCATACAGCTAGACTGGGTTGATGTTGAGGGCTGGCTACCTGGCTCTGGCTTAAGGCTTGGGAGGGAGAGGCTTGCCCTAATAAGATCTGTCCTCGGCAGGCTACCTGCCTTCTGCGATGAAACCCCAGGGGAGGTAAGGCTTGTGTTTGAAGCCCCAGAGGAGCTCCCAGGGCAAGAGGAGCTTGCTGAGCTTGAGGAGCTGCTGGAGAAGCCAGTTAGGCCAGTGCTGAAAGGCGAGGAGGAAGGCTTGCTCGTAGCCCTATACGGCAAGGACAATCGCTTCCTAGGCATAGGGGTTGTCATATGCGTGGACTACCATAGGAAGGCCGTGAAGGTATATACGCCCGTGAGCAGCGATGATGTAGCTAAGATCTGCGTGGGCAGAATCAGGGTAGATAGGAATGGAAATGAGGTTGAGGGGCCTAGGGCGCCCCAAGAGGAAGGCCAGGCTAGCCTAGAGCCAGGCCAATGATGGTGATGCACCTTGTCCGAGGGCTTTCCAAAGCGCCTTATGACCAAGGAGGAGATAGATAGGGCCCTAGAGCTTATAAGGGCTGGTTATAGGCATCAAGTGGAGATCAAGGGCTCAGAGGACTTTGTTAAGGCCGTCAGGGAGGCCCTTAGGCTCGTGGATTTAGCTGGCTACGGTGATGAGGTAAGGGCCTACATAAGGGCCGTAGTGGAGGTTGAGGGCTTCTCCCAGCTTAGGCCTGAGGAGGCAACGCTGTGGGTTAGCTCAGGGGCCATAGGCAACACCGTCCTGCTAGCTAGCCTCATAGTCCAGAAGGCCCTCCAGATGAAGTTCTACCTAGAGGGGAAGCCCTTCTACGGCCACATCTGCGAGCTTAAGACAACGCAGGCTAAATATGAGTTCATAAGGAAGCTAAGGGAGAAGTGCGAGGATGAGGACATAAAGAAGGTATGTGATGAAATACTATCTGAGCTTGAGGCCTCCATTTACGACCTAGTGCCCTAACCGATCACCACGCCCCTGCTCCCCACTTCTGGCCCCTTCAGGCCATCTCTCATGTAGGCCCACGGCATGTACTTAGCCGTCTGCGCTACGCCCCTCCTGCCCTGCCTATCTAAGGCTATCAGGCCCATGGGCGTGCCAGGGAAGTGCTTGAGCACCAGCCCCATGCAGGCCTCAGCTGCCTCCTGGGCGCTAAGGCCAGAGCGCATGAATAGGCAGGCCATCCTAGCTAGGCAGAG
>DQYM01000082.1 GCA_011040545.1 Candidatus Bathyarchaeota archaeon
CCCTCGTGGTGCATAATGCCCCCTAGGTGGGCCCAAGATATCGCAAGGTTTTTATGAGGCCAGCTAGAGCACAAGCTAGCCCCTATGCCGCCGTAGCTCAGGTGGTAGAGCGGCGGGCTGTTAAGGCGCCCGCAGAAACCCGTCGGTCGTGGGTTCAAGTCCCACCGGCGGCGCCACTTCTCGCTAAGAGCTCTACCTAGCAATACTAGGCCCCCTCTGCCCCCTGGCCCTTGCCCTCCCCAAGCTGCTTCTCCAGTAGGGCTGGTGGCGTCCAGAGGATCCAGGCTGGTATGGCCTTCACTAGCTCAAAGGCCTCCATCCACCCCCTTAGGCCTAGGCGCCTAGCTAGGTCCTCTAGCTTCATGCCCGTCCTCACGTACTCCTGTAGGACCTCAAGCACCTCCTCTGTAATGGCTATCTCCCTGCTGCCCACCTTGATGGCCATCCGTGGCCCCTGGCCCTCCTGGCTGCTCATGCCGAGGGGCCTAGGTATAGGGCTGGATAAACCTTGCCTAGCTGGGAGGGCTCATGCTTATCAGCCCTCCTGCCCGCCACCACGGGGTGCTGGGATTGCACTTTGCCTTCACTGATGAGCAGGAGGATATTAGGGCTGCTGTTAGGGAGTTCTGCCAGAAGGAGTTTGAGCCTGAGCTTGCTAGAGAGCTTGATAGGCGGGAGGAGTTCCCTTGGGAGCTCTACCGTAGGGCCTGTAAGCTTGGCTTCATAGGGATACACTTCCCAGAAGAATACGGTGGGGCAGGCTACGGCTACGTGGAGGCAGCCATCGTGGCAGAGGAGATGTGCAGGGCCGATTCAACGCTTGGCACAGCGCTGATACTGTCCGATATAGGATGTGATGTCATAATGCACTTTGGAACTGAGGAGCAGAAGGAGCACTACCTATCCCTTGTGGCAGGTGGGAAGGGCCTATCCGCCATAGCCCTAACTGAGCCAGCAAGGGGTAGCCACCTATCAGCTAGGCTTGACACTAGGGCCGTACGTGAGGGGGATGGCTGGACCATAAATGGCGTTAAGACGCTAATAACAAATGCACCCATAGCCTCGTTCTACATAACGCTCTGCCAGACGGACGTGCAGGTTGAGCCCCCCTACAGGGGCCAAACGCTATTCATAGTAGATGCAGGCACGCCAGGCCTAGAAGCAAGCCAGATAAGGGATAAGATGGGCATTAGGGCAAGCCCAACTGGCGAGGTCTCATATTCAGATGTGCACGTGTCCAAAGAGGCCCTGGTCGGGCAGCTTAACAGGGGCTTCTATCATGCCCTGGCCTTCCTAGATGAGTCCCGTGTTGAGATTGCTGCTCAGGCCCTGGGCATAGCTGAGGGGGCACTTGATAGGGCGTTAAGGTATGCTAGGGAGCGTGAGGCCTTTGGCCGAAAGCTCATAGAAATTCAAGCCATCTCCCATAAGCTAGCTGAAATGGCCACTAAAATTGAGGCCACTAGGTTGGTCGTGTATAAGGCAGCATGGCTGTTGGACCAGGGCAGG